>CAZIZD010000526.1:0-2566 GCA_964543615.1 uncultured Alcaligenaceae bacterium
GTGCCCCGCTTCCTGAGGGTGCCAACGCAGTCATCAAGATCGAGGACGTCGAGGACGGCGATCCCGTGCGCAAGCAGGGCTACCTGAAGAACGGCTACAGCCTCTACTTCGCGTCGTTCAACCGTAACAAGAAGTCGATGACGCTCGACCTGCGCAGCGCCGAAGGCAAGGTCATCGTGCGCAAGCTCATCGCCACTGCCGACGTGGTGCTCGACAATTTCCGTCCGGGCGTGATGGACAGGATGGGCCTCTCGCGGGCCGAGCTCCTCGCGATCAAGCCGGACATCATTTCCTGCCACATCACGGGATTCGGCATGGATGGCCCGTACCGCGACCGCCCCGCGTTCGACTTCATCGCGCAGGCGATGAGCGGATTCATGAGCGTTAACGGTGCTGAGAGTGACCCGCCGATGCGCGCGGCGCCACCCATCTCCGACCTCATCGCGGGCGCGTACGGTGCGATGGGCGTGTGCGCCGCGCTCGTGCGCCGCGAGCGCACCGGCAAGGGAGAGGAGGTGGGGTCGAGCCTCGTGGACGGCATGATCGCCAACCTTGCGTTCCTCTCCGCGCATTACTTCGGCACCGGCGAGCAGCCGCTGCGCACGGGCAACGATCACGCGCTGGTGGCGCCATATGGCCTGTTCGAAGCGTCCGACGGGCAGGTGGCCATCGCGCCGTCCAACGACCAGGTGTACTTCAAGCTGCTCGATGCGCTGGGCCTCGCGCACCTGCGCGACCATCCCGACTTCGACACGAATGCCGGACGCTTCGGCCGGCGCGCGCAGATCAACGCGCTGGTGGACGCGGAGACCCGCAAGCATCCGGTCGCGCACTGGATCGACGTGCTCAATGCCGCGGGCGTGCCGTGCGGACGCGTGATGAAGCTGCCTGAGGTGTTCGCGGACCCGCAGGTGCGTCACCAGGAAATGCAGGTCACCATCGACCATCCGGTGCACGGCAAGCTAGACGTGCTGGGCTTTCCCATCAAGTTCACCGACGATCCGTGCCGGGTGCATCGTCCGCCACCGGTGCTGGGTGCGGATACGGACGACCTCCTGCGCGAGCTGGGGTACAGTCCCGCGGAGATCGCCGCGCTGCACGAGCGCGGCGCGGCCTAGGAGAAACGGATGGATTACACGAGGACGCACGCGCCCCGGCCCAAGGTGACGGTGACCGAGGTCGGCACGCGCGACGGATTCCAGTCCGAGGAGCGCTTCATCGACACGGTGGTGAAGGCGTCGATCATCGACGAGATGATCGCGGCAGGCGTGCGCCACATCGAGGCGACGTCGTTCGTGAGCCCGCGTGCCGTGCCGCAGCTGGCCGACGCGCACGATCTGCTCGCCCTTCTCACGCGACGCAAGGAGGCGCACATCTCCGCCCTCGTGCCCAACGCGCGCGGCGCCGAGCGCGCCCTCGGCGCCGGCGTGGACGAGACGGTGTCCTTCGTGTCGGCGAGCGAGACGCACAATCGCGCCAACCTCAACGCTTCGATCGAGCAGTCGCTCGCGAACGTCGCCGATGTTGCGGGTCTCGTGCGCGGCAAGGCGAAGCTGCGCGGCGCCGTCGCGTGTGCATTCGGCTGTCCGTTCGAGGGCGAGGTTCCCGTGGAAGCCGCCATGCGCGTGGTCGATGCGTATGCGGCGCTGGGTTTCGAGGCCATCGGGCTGGGCGACACCACGGGCATGGCCACGCCGCCTACGGTGGCGCGTCTCGTGGAGGCGATCCGCAAGCGTCACCCTGCGCTGCCGGTGGCGCTGCACTTCCACAACACGCGCGGGGTGGGGCTCGCCAACGTGATGGTCGGCCTCGACCTCGGCATCACCGAGTTCGAGTCCTCCATCGCGGGCCTGGGCGGCTGTCCGTTCGCGCCGGGCGCCACGGGCAACATCTGCACCGAGGACTTGGTCTACCTCCTCGAGGAGTCGGGCTTCGACACGAGCATCGACCTGCCCGCGCTCATCGAGGTCGCGCGCCGCGTGGAGTCCGTGATCGGCCGCCCGCTGCCGGGGCAGGTGATGAAGGCGGGCCCGAGGCTTCGCCGCTACGCGCACGAGGGCGCGCGCCGCGCGGTGGGTTAGGATATCCCCCGGGCCGGAGCGCGCGGACGCCGATCCGCCGCTAGATCGTGCCCGGCTCGTGCCCCGATGGGCGGGGCCATCGAAATCGTGGAGGAATGCTGATGATTCGCTTCGTCGTCGCGACGCTTGCCGCGCTCGTGCTCGCGCTGCCTGCCGGCGCGCAACCCTATCCGTCCAAGCCCATCCGACTGATCGTGCCGTTCCCGCCGGGTGGGGGGACCGACACCGTCTCGCGGCTCGTTGCGCAGGAGCTAGGCAAGTCGACAGGGTGGACCATCGTCGTCGAGAACAAGGCCGGGGCCGGCGGCATGATCGGCCTCACGGAAGCCGCGCGCGCCAAGAACGACGGCTACGACATGGTGATGGGCCAGGTCGACAACATGGTCATTGCGCCTGCGGTGCAGCGCACGGGCACGCTCGATCCGGTGAAGGAGCTGACGCCGGTGATCCAGGTCGCCAGCTCGCCGTTCCTCTTCATGGCCGCG
>CAZIZD010000527.1:0-2543 GCA_964543615.1 uncultured Alcaligenaceae bacterium
ACCGGTCCGCGGCGTTCACGACGAGCGAAGCAGCTCACGAATCTCCTCGAGCTCGTCCCGGATGTCGGAAGGCTCGAGTGTGGCGTCGGCCGGTACGGCCACCACGGTGGCGGTGCTCGTGGTCGCGCGCGCGGCGGCGCGCGGCTCGGCGGCCTCGGATTCGAGGCGGTGGCGCGCGCCGTTGATGGTGAAACCCTGCTCGTAGAGAAGGTCGCGGATGCGCCGGATGAGCAGCACCTCGTGGTGCTGGTAGTAGCGACGGTTGCCGCGGCGCTTGACGGGCTTGAGCTGCGCGAACTCCTGCTCCCAATAGCGGAGCACGTGCGGCTTGACCGCACAGAGCTCGCTCACCTCGCCAATCGTGAAATAGCGCTTGGCGGGGATGGGCGGCAGGTCGGCGTTAGCTCGGCTGGCTTCCGGCATGGTTCGCGGCTTCGACCATGGCCTTCAACTTCTGGCTTGCGTGGAATGTCACGACCCGGCGCGCGGTGATTGGAATTTCTTCGCCGGTTTTTGGATTGCGGCCGGGTCGCTGGGGCTTCTCGCGCAACTGGAAATTGCCGAAGCCCGAGAGCTTGACGGATTCGCCTGCCTCGAGCGCGATGCGGACCTCCTCGAAAAACCGCTCGACCATGTCCTTTGCTTCGCGCTTGTTGAGCCCGAGCTGTTCGAACAGCAAATCCGCGAGTTCGGCTTTTGTGAGCGTCATCGGGCAATTTTCTCTTATTGGCGTAGCGTGGCGCCGAACTTTTCGCGTGCGACCGATACGAGAAGCTCGGCGGTCGCATCGATGTCGACGTCCGTCAAAGTACGGGAAGTATCCTGCATAAGCACCAGAATCGCAAGGCTTTTCCGGCCGTCCGTCAGTCCGGCACCGCGATACACGTCGAACAGCGCGATGTGAATCACGTGCGCCGGCCGGGCGGCCTCGAGCGCATCCAGCAGGGCCTGCGCGGGCACCGATTCTTCCACGACCAGGGCCAGGTCGCGGCGCGCCACGAGTACGCGCGAGACCGGTCGGCCGGCAGGCACCTCGCCCCGCTGGAGCAGTGCCAGGTCGAGCTCGAAGGCCACCGGGGCCTTGGGCAGATCGAACACCCGCAAGAGACGCGGATGCAGCTCGCCGATCCAGCCGGCGTCGATTCCATCGATCGTGACGCGCGCGCAGCGCCCGGGGTGCAGCGCCGGATGCGTGAACGGGGACGTGGTCACGCGACGCGGCGCGACGAGCGCCTCGATGTCACCCTTTACGTCGAAGAAGTCGACGTCGCGGGTGCCGCCTCCCCATTGCTCGGGCGCGGCCGGACCGAACGCGAGCGCGGAGAGCCGCAGCGGCTGGTCGTAGTGGCTGTTCGCGCGCAGGAACACGCGGCCGGCCTCGAAGATGCGCACGCGCGCCGCCTTGCGGTTGACGTTGGTGCGAAGGGTCTCCACGAGCCCGGGCAGGAGCGACGTGCGCATGACGTCGAGGTGCGCCGCGATCGGATTCATGACCTTGATGGGCTGCGCGGCGGGATCGAGTGCGGCTTCCGTCGCGGACGAGACGAAGCTGAACGTCACCACCTCCTGCCAGTCGAGATCGGCCAGCGCCCGCTTGATTGCGCGCCGCGTGCGCGTGCCTTCAGGATCGGGGAGCATGCGATCGACGTGCGCGCGCGGGGTGGCGGGAATGTTGTCGTAGCCGTGGACCCGCGCGACCTCCTCGACGAAGTCCTCCTCGATCGCGAGATCGAAGCGGCGCGACGGAGGCGTCACGACGAAGTCGCGGCCCTCGCGCGAGAACGCGAGGCCGAGGCGCGTGAACGCATCCGCCACGACGTCGTCGGCAATGGCGATGCCCAGGAGCCGCTCGATGCGCGACGGCCGCACGCGCACGGGCTCGCGCGCTGGCAGGTGGGCCGGTGCGACGATGTCCGTGAGGGGGCCGGCGCGTCCTCCGCAGATGTCGATGATCAGTTGGGTCGCACGCTCGACCGCGCGCGCGCATCCGCCGAAGTCGACGCCGCGCTCGAAGCGGTAGCCCGCGTCGCTCGTGAATCCGAGCCGGCGCATCTTGCCCTGGATGACGGCGGGACTCCAGAACGCACCTTCGAGGTAGACGCGCGTCGTGTCGTTGGCGATGCCCGAGTGCTCGCCGCCCATGATGCCGGCGAGGCCGAGGGGCTTCTTCTCGTCGGCGACGAGCAGGAGGTCGGCGGTGAGGTCGAGCACATCGCCGTTGAGCAGCGTGAGCTTCTCGCCTTCGCCCGCGAAACGCACCACGATCGACCCATCGAGCAGGCGGTCGTCATAGGCGTGCAGCGGCTGGCCCATCTCGATCATCACGTAGTTGGTGACGTCGACCACGGCGGAGATCGAGCGGATGCCCGAGCGCGCGAGCCGCTGCACCATCCACGCGGGGGTGGGCGCTGCAGGGTCGATGCCGTCGATGAGGCGCCCGCAGAAGCGCGGGCACGCCTCGGGATCGTCGACTCGCACCGGACGCGCGCCGTCGAACGTGACGTCGAGCACCGAGTGCAGGGAGTTTTCAATGCTCCAGTGGC
>CAZIZD010000528.1:0-2542 GCA_964543615.1 uncultured Alcaligenaceae bacterium
GCACCTACAAGGGCAACGACATCGAGCGCTTCTACCGCTACGGCCTGCTCGCCAATCCCGACCTGCGCATCTACAAGCCCTGGCTCGACGCGACGTTCATCGACGAGCTGGGCGGGCGCAAGGAGATGTCGGAGTACCTGATCAAGGCGGGCTTCGGCTACAAGATGAGCGTGGAGAAGGCGTACTCGACCGACTCCAACCTGCTCGGTGCCACGCACGAGGCGAAGGACCTGGAGTTCCTCGACAAGGGCATCAAGATCGTGCAGCCCATCATGGGCGTGGCGTTCTGGCGCGAGGACGTCGCGGTGAAGCCCGAGACGGTGAGCGTGCGTTTCGACGAGGGCCGCCCGGTGGCGCTCAACGGGCAGACGTTCGGCGACGAAGTGGCGCTCATGCTGGAGGCCAACGCGATCGGCGGGCGCCACGGCCTCGGCATGTGCGACCAGATCGAGAACCGCATCATCGAGGCCAAGAGCCGCGGCGTATACGAAGCGCCGGGCATGGCGCTCCTGTTCGCGGCGTACGAGCGCCTCGTCACGGGCATCCACAACGAGGACACGATCGAGCAGTACCGCGACAACGGACGTCGCCTTGGCCGCCTGCTCTATCAGGGCCGCTGGTTCGACCCGCAGGCGATGATGCTGCGCGAGACGGCGCAGCGCTGGGTCGCGCGCGCGATCACCGGCGAGGTGACGCTCGAGCTCCGGCGCGGCAACGACTACTCGATCCTCAACACGGAGAGCCCGAACCTCACGTACAAGCCCGAGCGGCTGACGATGGAGAAGGGCGCGGCGTCGTTCACGCCGCAGGATCGCATCGGGCAGCTCACGATGCGCGAGCTCGACATCGCCGACACGCGCGAGAAGATCGCGACGTACGTGAAGACGGGGCTCTTGCAGGCGTCCGACGTCTCCCCGCTGATGCGGATCGGAAAGAAAGACAGCTAGCTGCCGACGCGCGGCCGGCGCCTGTCTAGTCGATCTTGATGTTGGCGCTCTTGATGATCGGCGCCCACTTCTCGCTCTCGCCCTTGATGATCGCGGCGAAGTGCTCCGGCGTTCCGCCGACGAGCTCGAAGCCGGAGGCATTGAGCTTCTGCACGACGTCCGGAAGCTTCAGGATCGCGTCGATCTCCGCGTTGAGGCGCGCGACGATCGGCCTGGGCGTCGCGGCGGGCACCAGCACGCCGTTCCACGCGAGCGAGACGAAGCCCGAGTAGCCGCTCTCCGCGATTGTCGGCAGGTCGGGCAGCAGGGGAAAGCGCTGTGCGGAAGTGACCGCCAGCGCGCGCAGCTTGCCCGCCTGGACCTGCGGCAAGAGCGGTTGCATGACCGCGAACAGCATCTGCGTCTCGCCTTGCACCGTCGAGGTCACGGCGGGCGGCGACCCGTTGAACGGGATGTGCACGATGTCGATGCCGGCGAGCGACTTCAGGAGCTCGCCGTTGAGATGCGACGAGCTGCCGGGGCCGACCGACGCGTAATTGAGCTTGCCGGGGTTGGCCTTCGCATAGGCCACGAGTTCCTTGACGTCCTTGGCCGGCACCTGCGCGTTGATCGCGAGCACGTTGGGCTGGCTGGTAGTCGTGATGACCGGTGCCAGATCCCTCTGCACGTCGTAGGGCACCTTCGAGAGGAGCGGCGCGATCGACAGCGGACCGTTGAACGCGAGCACCATGGTGTAGCCATCGGCCGGTGCCTTGGCGGTCTCGGCGACGGCGGCGGTGCCGCCCGCCGCGGGCTTGTTCTCGACGATCACCGGCTGGCCCAGGCGATCCTTGAGCTTGTCGGCGATGGTGCGGCCGATCACGTCGATCGAGCTGCCCGCCGGCGCGGTCATCACGAACTTGATCGGGCGATCGGGCCAGTTCTGCGCGTGGGCGGGCAGGGCCGTGGCGAGCAGGGCAGAGGCGGCGGCCAGCGAACCGACAGCGGCGAGTTTGCGGATCATGGCGCAGGCTCCGTGAGGTGGATGGTCAGGCGGTCACGCGGCCGCACACGAGATACTCGAGCAAGGCCTTTTGCGCGTGCAGGCGGTTCTCGGCCTCGTCCCACACCACGCTCTGCGGGCCGTCGATGACCTCCGCCGAGACTTCCTCGCCGCGATGCGCGGGCAGGCAGTGCATGAAGAGCGCGTCGGCCTTGGCCTGCCGCATCATGTCGGCGTCGACCATCCAGTCGGCGAACGCGCGCTTGCGCGCCTCGTTCTCGGCCTCGAAGCCCATGCTGGTCCACACGTCGGTGGTCACGAGATCGGCGCCGCGGCAGGCCTCCATCGGATCGGAGAACGTGCGGAAGTGCGCGCGGTAGGGGGCGCCCATCGCTTCGCTCACTTCGGCGCCGGGCGGCGTTGCGACGTGCACGGTGAAGCCGAGGATCGCCGCGGCCTGCACCCACGTGTTGCACACGTTGTTGCCGTCGCCGATCCAGGCCACGGTGCGGCCCGCGATGGACCCGCGATGCTCGACCCAGGTGTAGATGTCGGCAAGGATCTGGCACGGATGGTATTCGTTGGTGAGCCCGTTGATCACCGGCACGCGCGA
>CAZIZD010000529.1:0-2487 GCA_964543615.1 uncultured Alcaligenaceae bacterium
ACCCCCGGACGCTATGCAGCGGGCGACTTCCACAATCACACGACCTGCTCCGACGGGTCGATCTCGATGCAGAAGCTCGTGGACAAGGCCACCGCCTCGCCGTGGGGGCTCGACTGGTTCGTCCAGTCCGGGCACGGGGGCGGATTCAGGGGCAATTGCACGCTCGCCGAGGACCCGAGCCTCGCCACGCCGGCGTATCCGCTCGCGTACTCGAACGCGACGCCGCCCGTGCTCCTGGGTACGCTCACCACCTGGCAGGGCTCCAACCCGCCCGTGCAGCCCAAGGGCCTCGTCTCGGGCAGCGCCCCGAACCAGGTCATGTGGCGCTGGCAGACCCTCCAGGAGTTCCAGTACCCGCTCCTCGAGTACCTGTCCATCTACCGCAAGGTCCCGCTGTTCCTCGGCGTGGAGACCAACGTCCCCGGACACGAGCACACGTCGGTTTCGGTGATCACGGGCCAGATGCCGCTCGCGCTCGACAACCGCCTGCCGCCGGCCACACCCGGCTACGCGCCCCTCGGCAGCGCCACCGCGCTCGCGCACTGGGAATACTGCTTCGACCGCCTCGACACCGACACGAGCCGGGGCAATCCCATCGTCGCGACGTCGCCCGTCGCGGGTGGCAACAACTGGGACTGCTCGGTCGAGGGAAGCGCCAATGCCCTCGACCCCGAGTGGAGCGCGCTTGCGCGCAAGCTCGTCGTCGCGGGCGGCGTCGGCAGCGGGAAGCGCGGTCACAGGAAGGCGCTCGAGTCGCTCAAGTGGCTCGCGCAGAACCATCCGCTCGCAAGCTACTTCGTTGTCGCGCACCTCGAGCGGCCGGGTCCCTTCAATCCCGACGGCAACAACGGTTACAACATCGAGCACCTGCGCGACTTCAACAACGCGGCGCCCGACATCGCGTTCGGGATGGAGGCGCAACCCGGCCACGGCGCCGCCGACGCGCGCGGCGAATTCAGCATCCGCCGCAACGGCATCGGCGGTGCGATAGTGGACTCCGCCGGCGGCACCACCTGGGGCGGCACGGGCGTATACGCGGCGCAGATCGGCGGCGTGTGGGACGCGCTCCTCGGCGAGGGCCGGCGGTGGTGGTTCTTCGCGAACTCGGACTGGCACAACCGCGGCATCTTCGGACCCGACGACCGCCGCTCGACGCAGGATTTCTATCCCGGCGAATACCAGCAGACCTTCGTGATGGTGCGCAACGGCAGCGACCCCAAGCGGCGCCCGCAGACGATCGTCGACGGCCTGCGCAGCGGCAATGCGTTCGTGTCGAGCGGGCAGCTCGTCGATCGCCTTGCGTTCGTGGCATGTGCCCAGTATCCGTCGCACACGCCGGTGCCCGGCGAGAAGCCCGCCTTCGAAGCGTCCGTCGCCGCGATGGCACTTGCCGCCGCGCTCGGCAACACGGACGTCGACGCCAAGGATTGCGCGACCATGGGCGAGAAGATCGTCGTGCGCCCGGGCTCGGACATCGTGGTCTCGATCGTGTTGCGCGACCCTCCCGGCAAGAACAACGCGCCCTACACGTTCGACAACCCGTCGCTCGTGCAGATCGGAATGCGGCAGCCGCTCGACCAGCCGGCGCTCGACCACGTCGACGTCATTCGCGGCTACGTGACCGGGATGCGCCAGCCGGGCACGCCCGATTACGCCGGGCAGTGGCCCAATGACTGGATCCAGCAGCCGTCGCTCGCCAACGTGCCCGCCGCGGCGAAGAACGCCTCGGCGGCGCTGTTGCGCACCTTCAACACTGCGACCTGGAGCACTGATTTCCGCTATCCGGGATTTCGCATGATGACGTTCCGCGTACCAGGTGTGCGCCAGTCGCAGTACCTGCGCCTGCGCGGTACCAACCTGCCGCCTGGCGTTCCGTACGAATCCGATGCCGACGGCAACCCCGCACAGGATCTCTGGACCAACGCGACGGCGGTGGGCCCGTCCACGCCGGGAGGCACCGACGCACAGCCCGAGGGCCACTACCTGCGCATCCCGTGCACGGCGACGGGCACCAACGTTCCGTCGATGTCCACGGTGTACACGGGCGGCGGCATCGACGGCTGTCCCTCCCACCTTCCGGTGAGGAACGGCGTGAAGTACGTCGCGTACGACGTCGCCGCGTGGTCCGACCTGTGGTTCTACAGCAACCCGATCTACATCGAAGTGATGCGATCCGCCGTCGTCGCGGGCGTGAGGTGAACATGTCGACCATTTCTGCACCATTGCACATGGGACGCGCGACCCGCGCGACCGGCGGCTTGCGTCGCTGGGCACGCGAGCCCCTCGTCCACTTCCTCGTCATCGGCGCGCTGCTGTTCGCGGCCGACGCGATGATCGCGGGCCGCCGCGACGATCCCCGCGTGATCGTCGTCCCCGAGAGCCTCGACCTTCAGGCGCGGGCGATCTTCAAGACCGCGCGAGGGCGCGAGCCCAACCACGACGAGCTCTACGCGCTTCGCCGCGTCTGGCTCGACAACGAGGTGCTCT
>CAZIZD010000530.1:0-2482 GCA_964543615.1 uncultured Alcaligenaceae bacterium
CGAGCGGGCCGATCGACGCCTCGATCTCCGCGATGCCCTTGGCGACCGCCGCCTCGTCGGTGACGTCGAACGCGCTCATGCTCACGGCGTGGCCCGCTTCCGCGAGCTGCTCCATCGCGGCGTCGAGCCGCGCCTGGTTGCGACCGTTGATGATCACGCGCGCGCCCGCGGCCGCGAGTCCCGCCGCCATCGCGAGGCCGAGCCCGGAACCGCCGCCGGTGACGAGTGCGAGCCTGCCGCTCAAGTCGAACGGGTGCACGTCAGCGCAATCCCAGGACGTCCGGCATGTCGAACACGCCCGTCTCGCCGCGCGCGCGCTTCTCCGCAACGAAGGCCGCCGCGCGCAATGCGCCTGCCACGAAGAGCTTGCGCGACGTGGCGCGATGCGTGATCTCGATGCGCTCGCCTTCGCCCGCGAAGAGCACCGTGTGCTCGCCCACGACATCGCCTCCGCGCAGCGTCGCGAATCCTATGGTGCCGTCCTTGCGCTCGCCAGTGATCCCGTGACGCGCCGGCACGAGGATGTCGTCGAGCGTGCGGCCAAGACCCGCCGCGGCGGCTTCGCCCAGGCGCAAAGCCGTTCCCGAGGGCGCGTCCACCTTATGCTTGTGATGCATCTCGACGATCTCGATGTCGAATCCCGCGCCAAGCGCTCGCGCGGCATCCTCGACCAGCGAGAGGAGCACGTTCACGCCCACGCTCATGTTGGCGGCGAACACGACGGGAATGCGGCGGCCGAAGTCGTGCAGCGCGCGCCTGGCACTCTCGTCGAGCCCGGTGGTGCCCACCACCGCGGCGATGCCGCGGCGCGCACACGCGTCGAGATGGGCAAGCGTCCCGGCCGGGCGTGTGAAATCGATCAGGACGTCGGCGGCGGCAACGCCCGCTTCGATGTCGCTCGCGATAGGCACGCCGACATCGCGGCCGAGGGCGGGCGATCCGGCGACGTCGAGCGCGGATGCGATCCTGAAGCGGGGATCTGCGCGCGCGCCTTCGAGAAGCGCCTGGCCCATGCGGCCGCCGGCGCCGGCGATGCAGAGCGCGATGGCAGGCGCGGCGGTCACGGCGTCGGGGCCGCCGACGGTTCGAACACCCTCTTGAACATGTCGATGATCTTGCCGATGAAGCCCGCGTCCTGCCCGTACGGATCCTCGGGCAGGGAGCGCGTCGCGGCGATGCGGTTCAGCTCCTGCGCGGACTGCGGCATCTCGTCGCCCTCCCATCGGGCGAGCGCGTCTTCCTTGAAATACACGGTGAACTGGCGATGCTCCCGCACGCGTCCCCCGCGCTCGAACCAGTACACGTAGTCCCAGCGGTTGTCGCGGAAGGCGCTGGTGATGAGCGGAGTGCCGAGGATCGTCCTGACCTGCGTCTTGCTCTGGCCAACCTTCAGCTTGTCGACCATGTCCTGCGAAAGATAGTTGCCCTGGTTGATGTCGAGCCTGTACACGCCGAACTGCGTGATGAGCGGGAGGTACGTGTCGAAAGGCTGGGTGATCTGCGCGCAGCCGCCTGCGGCAAGGGCCGCGGCACACGCGAAGATACGAACGTGACGAGTGGGCATGTATATGGACTGAACCGGGCTGAACCGCGGTACCGGGCACGCCCGCAGACCCCTCGCAGCGGCGCGGCGTCCCGGACGGCTTCCGCGCTATTATAGCTTTCACACCGTCGCTGGATCGGCAATGACCTCACCGCAGGACTTGAAGAGCGCCGGCCTCAAGGCCACCCTGCCGCGCCTCAAGATCATCAACCTCTTCGAGTCCTCGAAGGTTCGCCACCTGACGGCGGAGGACGTCTACCGGCTGCTCCTCGCCGAGGGTCTCGACATCGGGCTCGCCACGGTTTACCGGGTGCTCACGCAGTTCGAGCAGGCGGGGCTCCTGGTGCGCCACCACTTCGAGTCGGGCAAAGCGGTGTTCGAGATCAACGAGGGGTCGCATCACGATCACCTCGTCTGCCTGCAGTGCGGACGCGTGGAGGAGTTCTACGACGCGGAGATCGAGAAGCGCCAGGTCAAGGTGGCCCGCGAGCGCGGCTTCGAGATCACCGAGCACGCGCTGTATCTGTATGCGGACTGCACCAAAGTCAAATGCCCGCACCGCAAGGCGGGCGGCGGAAGCTGACCGGCGCTAGAGAAAGCCCGACTCGCCTGCCGCCTCCTTGCGGTTGAAGTCGCGCAAGCGGAATCCAAGCAGGAACAACGCCGCGAAGTACACGGCGGCGCCGGCGATGACGAGCCCGCCGAGCCGGGCCACGCGCTCCCACAGTCCGTATCCGAGCCACGCCTCGGCAGGCCCCGACAGCCAGTAGAGCGTCACGGCGAGCACGCCGAGTGCGACCATGAGCCTCGACAGGAACAGCAGCCATCCCGGAGCAGGCGCGTAGAAGCCGTTGCGGCGCAGGAACCAGAAGAGCAGCGACGCATTGAGGCACGCGCCCAGGCTCGTCGCGAGCGTGAGGCCGGCGTGGCCCATGAACT
>CAZIZD010000531.1:0-2481 GCA_964543615.1 uncultured Alcaligenaceae bacterium
TCCGCATCCGTCTCAAGGCGTTCGACTACAAGCTGATCGACCAGTCGGCGCTCGAGATCGTCGAGACGGCGAAGCGCTCCGGCGCGGTGGTCAAGGGCCCGGTGCCCCTGCCCACCAAGATCGAGCGCTTCGACGTCCTGCGCTCGCCGCACGTCAACAAGACGTCGCGCGACCAGTTCGAGATTCGCACGCACCTGCGGCTGATGGACATCATCGACCCCACTGACAAGACGGTCGACCAGCTGATGAAGCTCGACCTGCCGGCGGGCGTGGACGTCGAAATCAAGCTTCAGTAACGGCGAAAAGTAAAACCCTACTTTTCGCCGGAAGGGCGAAAGGCAGGTCAGCACGAAGAGCTTGGGGCGGCCCGGCGCTCGTCGTGTGGCAAAGGCAACGAAGGAACGAGAGTCGTTTGCAGCAGTGAGTAATTCGCCGGCCAATTGGAGTCGGCACCCCGGGCGACCGGGGTCAATATAAAGAGAGGTCTTTCTATGTCACTCGGACTAGTGGGTCGGAAAGTAGGCATGACCCGCGTCTTTGCCGACGATGGCTCCGCCATCCCGGTGACCGTGCTCGACGTCGGTGGCAACCGCGTCACGCAGGTCAAGACGCCGGACAACGACGGCTACGCCGCCGTGCAGGTCACGTACGGCAAGCGCCGCGCGTCGCGCGTCAACAAGGCGCAAGCGGGCCACCTCGCCAAGGCGGGCGTGGAAGCGGGCGTCGTGCTCAAGGAATTCCAGGTTGCCGCGGACGATCTCGCCAAGTTCAAGGCGGGCGACACGATCGGCGTGGACACGTTCAGCGTCGGCCAGCTGGTCGACGTGACGGGCACGACCAAGGGTCGCGGCTTTTCCGGCGTGATCAAGCGCCACAACTTCAGCAGCAACCGTGCGTCGCACGGCAACTCGCGTTCGCACAACGTGCCGGGCTCCATCGGCATGGCGCAGGACCCGGGCCGCGTGTTTCCGGGCAAGCGCATGGCGGGCCAGTACGGCAACGTCACGCGCACGACGCAGCTCCTCAAGGTCGTCCGCGTGGACGCGGAGCGCGGACTGCTGCTCGTCAAGGGCAACGTGCCCGGCGCGGACGGCGGCCACATCGTGGTGCTGCCGTCGGCCAAGACGCCGATCAAGAAGGGGGCGTAACGATGGACCTCAAGCTCCTTTCCGGCAACGGCCAGAAGACCGAGACGGTCGCGGCCTCAGACGCGCTGTTCGCCCGCGAGTACAACGAAGCCCTGATCCACCAGGTCGTGGTCGCCTACCAGGCGAACGCACGCCAGGGCACCCGCGCGCAAAAGAGCCGCGGCGAGATCAACAAGTCGCACAAGAAGCCCTGGGCGCAGAAGGGCACGGGCCGCGCGCGCGCGGGCCAGGCCAACAGCCCCTTGTGGCGCGGCGGCGGCAAGATCTTCCCGTCCTCGCCCGACGAGAATTTCTCGCACAAGGTCAATCGCAAGATGTATCGCGCGGGCCTGGCCTCGATCCTGTCGCAGCTCGTGCGCGAGGATCGCCTGTCGGTCATCGACGCGATCGCGCTCGACGGACCGAAGACCAAGGGCTTCGCGCGGAAGATCAGGGAATTCGGGCTGACGGGCACCGTGCTCGTCGTCACCGACAAGCTCGACGAGAACACGCTGCTGTCGTCGCGCAACCTCCCGGACGTGCTCGTGCTCGAGACGCGCGAGATCGATCCGGTGAGCCTCGTGCGCTTCAACAACGTGCTCGTGACGCGCGGTGCGGTCGCCCAGCTCGAAGAGGCCTACGCATGAATGCGAATCCGAACGTCAAGAAGTACAACAACGAGCGCCTGATGACGCTCCTGCTCGCGCCGGTGATCTCCGAGAAGGGGACGTTCATCGCCGACAAGCACGAGCAGGTCGTCTTCCGCGTGCAGCAGGACGCGACCAAGCCCGAGATCAAGGCGGCTGTCGAGCTCATGTTCAAGGTGCAGGTCGAGAGCGTCCAGGTCAGCAACGTCAAGGGCAAGGAAAAGCGCTTCGGCCGTTTCATCGGCCGCCGGCGCAACTGGAAGAAGGCCTACGTGTGCCTGAAGCCGGGCCAGGAAATCAACTTCGCGGCGGAGGGCTGACAACATGGCACTCGTCAAGGTCAAACCCACCTCGGCCGGGCGTCGGTCGCTGGTCAAGGTCGTCAACGCAAGCCTGCACAAGGGCGCGCCGGTGGCTTCGCTCGTCGAGCCGCAGAAGCGCGGATCGGGTCGCAACAACAACGGCCACATCACGGTCCGTCACAAGGGCGGCGGCCACAAGCACCACTATCGCGTGATCGACTTCCGTCGCAACAAGGACGGCATTCCCGCGAAGGTGGAGCGCCTCGAGTACGACCCCAACCGCAGCGCGAACATCGCGCTCCTGCTGTACGCGGACGGTGAGCGCCGTTACATCATCGCGCCGCGCGGCGTGGCGGTGGGCACGGAGCTCATGTCGGGCATCGAGGCCGGCATCAAGCCGGGCAA
>CAZIZD010000532.1:0-2464 GCA_964543615.1 uncultured Alcaligenaceae bacterium
GCGGATCGCCTTCGAAATACAGAACGGCGTCCACGATGTGCTCGAGCACACGCGGCCCCGCGATGGCCCCCTCCTTGGTCACGTGTCCCACGAAGATCACGACGACCCCGCGCTGCTTGGCAAGGCGCGTGAGCTGCGCCGCGCATTCGCGCACCTGCGCGACGCTGCCGGGCGCCGACTGCAGAGTCTCGGTGTAGGTCGTCTGGATCGAGTCGACCACCACGACCTCGGGCTGGGTCGCGCCGATAGCCGCGACGATGGCTTCGAGCTGGACCTCGGCCAGGAGCTCGATGGGCGCGTTGACGAGTCCCAGGCGCTGCGCGCGAAGCGCGACCTGCTCCAGCGATTCCTCGCCCGTGACGTAGAGAGTCTTGCGCGTAGCACCGAGGGCGGCCGACGCCTGGAGGAGGAGCGTCGACTTGCCGATGCCCGGATCGCCGCCCAGGAGTAGAACGCCGCCCGCGACGAGGCCGCCGCCCGTGACGCGATCGAACTCCGCGAGTCCCGTGGCGATGCGCTCGTTCTCGCGCGCCTTGACGCTTGCAAGCGGCGTGACCGCCGAGCGATGGCCCGCGACGTTCTCGAACCGCACCGCTGTCGGCGTGGCCACGGTCTCGACAAGCGTGTTCCATGCGCTGCACTGCGGGCACTGGCCCTGCCACTTGGGCGACGTGCCCCCGCACTCGGTGCAGCTGTAGACGGTCTTGGCCTTGGCCATCAGAAACCCAGCATCCCGAAGGCCTCGCCGAGCGTGCGCGCGCCCGGGAAGTAGTGGTTGAGCGCGATCGAGGCGGCCACGACCACGGCGAGGATGATGAAGAACGGCTTCCACGTGGCCTTGAATACGCTGCCGGACCAGTCGTCGTCCGCGTCTGCGACGCGCCTTGCCGCCGGCGCGATACCGCCGGTGAGCGCGGCCCCGAACGCGACGTCCGCGAGCAGGTGCGGGGCGGAAGCCACGAGATAGATCACGCCGCCGCCGAGCGCCGCGACGATGGCAAGCACGATGATGACGAGCACGATGACCTTGATGGCGTCGCCATCGCCGAGATCGAGGCTGAAGCCGCTCCCATGGCCTCCTCCGCCGCCGCTGCCCGATGCCGAGAATCGCACGGGCGCGTCACCGAACGAACCCGAGGCCCCGCCGCCACCGGAGGATCCGCCGCCGCCGCGAAACACGTCGACCATCTCCCCGACGCTGCTGCCACCGCCGTCGGACACGATCGAGAGGTCGATCGCCGAGGTGCCGTCGTCGTTCGCGCGACGGGAATCATCCCCACGGAGCGGCCGCACTCCGATGTACGCAAGCCACAGCCGCATGCACAGGAACAGCGCGATATAACCGACCAGCGTGCCCAGGGTCCAGCGCACGAGGGTCGAGCCGACGCCCGCGCGCAGCAGCGCGTAGCTCAGGAGGAAACCCGACCCGAAGGCCGCGAACAGCATGATCGACATATGAAAGCGCAGCCAGAAGCGCGAGGCCAGGCTGCGCTCGAGCTCGGCGCGCCGCGAGTCCTCCCCCGCCGCGGCGGCGATACGCGCACGCGTGCGGTCGGCGGCCTTGCTCACCGCAGCTCTTGCGGATGGACGACCGCGGTGCCGAGCTTGCCCACCACCACGCCGGCGGCCTCGTTGGCGATGCGCACGGCATCGGGCAAGGGCGCGCCTGCGGCAAGCATCACGCCCAGCGTGGCGATCACGGTGTCGCCGGCGCCGGTGACGTCGTAGACTTCGCGCGCTTGCGCCGGAATGGTCTCGGCGCCCTTTGCGCTGAAGAGAGTCATGCCCTCCTCCGATCGCGTGACAAGCAGCGCATCGAGACCGAGCGACTCGCGAAGCTTCTGCGCGCGTGCGATGAGGTCCGCCTCGTCCTGCCAGCGCCCGACGACCTCGCGCAATTCAGCGCGATTGGGCGTGAGGATCGTCGCGTTGCGGTAGCGCGCGTAGTCGTCGCCCTTGGGATCGACCAGCACCGGCTTGCCCGCCGCACGCGCCCGATCGATCATCGAGGCGATGTGCGTGAGGCCACCCTTGCCGTAGTCGGACAGGATGACGACGTCCGCTTCCGCGACCAGGCGCTCGTAATCCGCGAGCTTGGCCGCGAGCACCTCGTGCGACGGCGCGGTCTCGAAGTCGATGCGCAGGAGCTGCTGCTGCCTGCCGACGACGCGCAGCTTCACGGTCGTGGGGAGTGAAGGGTCGCGCAACAGCGACGTGCGCACGCCTTCTCCCGCGAGCAGACGCTCGAGGGCCGTACCAGCCTCGTCGTTGCCCACGACCGAGAGGAGCGTCGCCTCGCATCCGAGGGCGGAGGCGTTACGCGCGACGTTGGCCGCGCCGCCGGGGCGCTCCTCGGTGCGCGCGACCTTGACGACGGGCACGGGCGCCTCGGGCGAGATGCGCTCGACGGCGCCGAACCAGTAGCGGTCGAGCATCACGTCGCCGGCCACGAGGAGACGCGCGC
>CAZIZD010000533.1:0-2439 GCA_964543615.1 uncultured Alcaligenaceae bacterium
AGAGGCTCCACTGGAAGTTGAACGCGCTGGTCTCGTGCCAGTTGCGCTGGCCCTCCGAGTTGGCAAAGCCGCGATAGATGGGACCGCCCGCGTAGATGCCCACGAGATCGCAACCGTCCGCCGCACGCAGGATCTCGTCCACGACGGTCTCGGCCGGCGCGAGCGTTCCGGCACGCACGCTCCTCGTGTTGCGCACCTGCGACGGCAGCAGGAGCAGCGGATCGTCGGCAAGCTCGGGCATGGCCGAGCGCAGGGTCGCCACCGCGCCGCGCACGGCCTGCGCGTCCTCGCCTGCATCGCCGCGCAGCGACAGCGTGTGTTCCGCGTGCCGAGTTCCGACGATGAGGCGGATCGAGAGATAGCGCTGGAAGACCGAGCCGGGCTGGCGCACCTTGCCCCGGTTCATGCGCACGAAGTCGGTGTCCTCGGCGTCGAACGTGGCGGTGAAGCGCTCGCCGGGTGCGAGCGCATCGCGGACCACGTTCACGATGCCTTCGAAGTACGTTTCCATCCGCCTACTCCCCGCCGAACACGTCGACGTTCCTGAACACGCAGGCCGGCGACGCGTGTCCCACGCGAATCACCTGCGACGGCTCGCCCTTGCCGCAATAGGGCGTGCCCAGCACCTGCATCGTGCCCGCGTTGCCGACGCGCGCGAGGCTGCGCCAGAACGAGGCCGAGATGCCGCGGTAGTTGGGGTCGCGGACCACGGGACCGAGCTTGCCGTTCTCGATGAGGCGCGCCCGCTCCGCGCCGAACTGGAATTTGTTGCGCGAGTCGTCGATCGACCAGCTGCGGTTGGTCTCCATGTACACGCCGCGATCGATGCTCGCGACGAGCTCGTCGAAGGACGCGTCGCCGGGCTCCAGGTTGAGGTTGGCCATGCGGTCGATCGGCGGGCGGTTCCAGTTGTCCGCGCGTGCGTTCGCCACACCTGGAAGCCCCGCTCGCGCCTGCGAGATAGCACCGCCGAGCGGACGCTCGAGGATGCCATTGCGGATGAGGTGAACTTTCTCGGCGCGTGTGCCCTCGTCGTCGTACGCGTAGCTTGCAAGCTCCTCGGGACGCGTGGGGTCGAATGTGATGTTGAGGAGGTCGGAGCCGTAGCGGTACGTGCCGAACATGTCGGGCGTGACGAAGCTCGTACCCGCGAAGTTGCGCTCGTCGCCGAGGATGCGGTCGAGCTCGAGCGGATGCCCGATCGACTCGTGGATCTGCAGGATCATCTGGTCCGGCGCGAG
Source organism: uncultured Alcaligenaceae bacterium (assembly GCA_964543615.1). GTDB lineage: Bacteria > Pseudomonadota > Gammaproteobacteria > Burkholderiales > Casimicrobiaceae > VBCG01. The sequence goes on from CAZIZD010000533.1 coordinate 1,242, forward strand.
CAGCACGTCCATGGTGCCGCTCGGGCAATTCGGCGCGGTGAGCAGTTCGAGCGCCTCTTCCGCGACGCGGCGGCCCGCGGCCTCGAAGCCGAATCGGGCGAGGACCTCGAGTCCGCCCTGCTGGCAGATGCCGCGATAGCCGTTGAGCGATCGGGTCTGCGTGATGCCGCCGTCGTGCGCGGTCACCGATAGCCCCGGCAGCATGTAGCGGTACTGCTGCACGACGTCTCCGCCGGTGCTGGTCACGAGGCGGTGCACCGCGGTGCGCACTTCGATGCCGGCTTCCCAGTCGACGATGCGCGGGTCGAACCCGGCGGCCTCGGACTCGGCGTGCAGAAGGTCGTACCACTCGCGCCGCGACGGCATGCGCTCGTCGAAGCCGGGCGAGCGGTAGCGGCCCGACGGCTTGGGCAGCGGCAGCGAGCGCGAGTCGAAGAGGGCGGTGCGGGCCGTCGCCCGCGCCCAGCGTGCCGCGCGCTCGAGGGCTGCGGCGAGGCCGGCCGGGGAGGTGTCCCCGGTGGCGGCGTAGCCGTAACCGCCGTCGGCGTAGACCGTGGCCATGGCGCCGCGGTCGGTCGAGGCGACGAAGGGCATGGCGACGTTCTTGCGGACGGCGTACGACTCCGAACGCTCCTCCACGAAGCGCAGCGACCAAAAGTCGGCGCGGACGTCGAAGGCGGGCAAAGGCTGGTCGAGCGGCATCGTGTATCCGGAAGGAGGAAGCGAAGAAGGTGAGACCTAAGGCTGGGTAGCCGGGCCGGGAAGAGCGAACCGGGCGAGCGCGTCGCCCGTGACGCGGGCAATGCGCCAGTCCGGCATCAGGGTTGCCCCCAGTTTTTCATAGAAACGGATGGCATCGGCATTCCAGTCCAGCACCGCCCACTCGAACCGGCCGCAGCCGCGCTCGCGCGCGAGCGCGCCCACCTGTGCGATGAGGGCGCGTCCAAGCCCCCGGCCGCGGAACCGCGGGTAGACGAAAAGGTCTTCGAGCCAGAGGCCCCGGCGGCCAAGGAACGTCGAGAAAGTATGGAAAAACAGCGCAAAACCAGCGGCAGGCCCCTCTTCACCGCCTTCTCGCGCAATGATCGCCTCCGCGGCAGGCCGTTCGCCGAACAGCGAGCTTGCAAGCATAGCCTCGTCGGCCACCACGAGGTGCGCGAGCTTCTCGTATTCGGCGAGACCCCGGATCATCGCCGCG
>CAZIZD010000534.1:0-2435 GCA_964543615.1 uncultured Alcaligenaceae bacterium
GGATGAGGAGATTGTTCGTCCGTCTCAGGGATCGCGAAGCGCGAGTAGACGCTCGCGCCTTCGATGCCGATGAACACGAACACGGTGACCAGCATCGTCGCCCGGACCTGCTCGAACAGGCCCGTCTTGAGGTCGCCGCCGTACAGGTTGAAGCTGAACAGGTCCAGCTTGAACGCGACGAAAGCCAGCACGATGAAGACCATGATCGGGATGACCTTGGCCACGGTGACGATGCTGTTGATGAACGCCGCCTGCTGCACGCCGCGCAGGATCAGGAAGTGAAACAGCCAGATGCCGACCGACGCGAACAAGATCGCCACCGCCGTGTTGCCATCGCCGAAGATCGGGAAGAACGCGCCCAGCGTCGACTTGATGAGCACCCAGTACGAGACGTTGCCGATGCAGCTGCCGATCCAGTAGCCGAACGCCGACAGGAAGCCCGGGTAATCGCCGAAACCCTCCCGGGCGTAGGCGTAGACGCCGGCGTCGATGTCGGGCCTGCGCTCGGCCAGCGCCTGGAACACCCGTGCGAGCATGTACATGCCGGTGCCGGCGATGATCCACGCGATGACCGCGCCGAGAGGCCCGGTGGCGTTGGCGAACGTGCGCGGCAGCGAGAAGATGCCCGCGCCGACCATGCCGCCCACCACCATCGCGGTGAGCTGCATGCGCGACATTTTTCCGTCGTTCTGCGCCATCCCTGTTCCTCCGTTGTTTCAGCGATCCGCGAGGCTAGCCGCCCGCGCCACCGGCGTACAGTAAGCCTTGGTTACGGCGCCGCCGCCAGGACGCCGCGGGCCTGCAGCGCACCGACGATCACGGCCGCGAAGGAAGGCACCTCGCGCTCGACCGAGCGCGGGTTGAACGTGCTGGTCGTGCCGGCCCACACGACGCCGCGCGTCCTGACGTCGAAGAGCTTGGTCTCGACGGTGGCGAGCTCGTATTGCGACACCTGCGTTACGGGGACCGTCTGCCACGTCGACATGCCCCACGGGCCACGGCCCCATCCTGCGCCGCCCGCCACCATGGTCGTGCTCACCTGGGTGCGCGTGTCCACGCCAAGGAGGCGCACGAGCAGCAGTCCCTGCGCCCCCGTGCCGGTGACGGCGGTGACGAAAGGCGTGTCGCCGGTGCCGTTGTCGATGGACACCGTGTGACCCGCGACCGCGTCGACGCCGGCCGCGCGCAGCTTCTCGACGAACGCATCCTCCACGATGCGGCTCGACGCTGTGCTGCCCACGTCGCCCACGACGACGATCTTGCGCATCGGCGGCCCGGCGAAGCTCGTGTCGAACCACGCGGAGCGGATGAAGGTGGACTGGCATCCCGCGCAAAGCGCGAGGATTGCGACCAAGGCAACGAGCGTGCGTGCGCGCATGATGCCGTCAGGGGGAGGGCGGTACGAAGCCAGGCGTGCCGAAGCCCACCCATCGGTCCTTGCTCGTGAACCAGGAGCGCGTCCTGTAGTGCGCGGTCCAGTAGTCCTCGACGGAGAACGTGATCACCGGCGCATGCTGCACGCGGGTCGATTGCGAGATGTCGTTGGCCGGCAGCCAGCCGCGCACGCGGCCGGAGAGGACGTCGCACCAACGCGGCGCGGTCGTGCACCCGAATACCCGGACGTTGGAGCCGTTCGGCAGCCGTGCCACCTGCGGAAAGCGTGTGTCGGGGCCGGCGCGCACGACGGTTGCGCGCCGCGTGGTGTCGAGCTGCGCGTGCGCCGCCTGCGCTTGCAGGAGCAACGCGCAGGCGAGCAGGAGGACAACGGCGAGGCGATGCGTCATGGTCGCGAGAGGCTAGCGCGGGCAGGTGGACGCGGTCGAGTAAACCATAGGCGTATTGGCGCGCCTCGCGTGCCGTGGCGATATGCGCTCCTGCCCGATTGCCCCGACCGACCGTGAGCCTCGACGCCGATCCCGTTGCCGACATTCCTGCCGTGGTGTGGCTCGCCGAGCCGCGCCCCGGTGGCGGGCCTTTCGAGGTCGGCTTCGTCAACGGCACGGGTGTGATGCTGCTTGGCCACTCCTGCGAGGCGTGGCGAGGCGCCCCGGAATTCTGGATCGCTGCGACGCACCCCGATGACCGTTTGCAGGCGGCCCTCCAGCTGCAGCGCGTCGTCGCCGAGGGCGAGGCCCCGCCGGTGGCGGTGCGGTGGATGCGCGCGGACGGGAGCGAGCTGCCGGTCGAGGTGCACCTCGCGGCCGTCCGGGGCGCGGACGGGGCGCTCGCGGGCGTTCGCGGATTCGCGCTCGACGCGTCGCGCTTCGCGCGCGTGCAGGACGAGCTGGTCCGTACGCGCGAGCTCCTGGCCTACGCCGCCCGCCGCGCGACCGTCAACGATCTCGTGGGGTCGATCGTGCACGAGCTCAACCAGCCGCTCAATGCGATCCTCAACAACGCCGAGGCGGCGCGCATCGTGCTGGGCGCGCACGCGG
>CAZIZD010000535.1:0-2424 GCA_964543615.1 uncultured Alcaligenaceae bacterium
GCCAAGGGCATCGCTGAGATCGAGGCGTCGATCGGCCCGCTCGACATCCTCGTCAACAACGCCGCGATGAACCACAGGAAGCCGATGGCCGAGTTCTCGCTCGACGAGTGGCGTGCGCTGCTCGCGGCGAACACGGACGGGCCTTTCCTGGTGACGCGCGCGGTCCTGCGCGGCATGCAGGCGCGCAAGCGCGGCAAGATCATCAACATGTGCTCGCTCGCGAGCGACCTGGGCCGCCCGAACATCGTGCCCTATGCAACGAGCAAGGGCGCGCTCAGGATGATGACGCGCGCGCTCGCGGTCGAGCTCGCGCCGTTCAACGTGCAGGTCAACGGCATCGCGCCGGGATTCTTCAAGACGGAGATGAACGCACCGCTGGTGGCCGATCCCGCGTTCTCGTCGTGGGTCGCCAAGCGCACGCCCGCGGGCCGATGGGCGGAGCCACCGGAGATCGCCGGCGCGGCGGTGTTCCTTGCGTCGAACGCAGCCGATTACGTCACCGGACACGTGCTCTACGTCGACGGCGGATTCAGCGCGGCTTACTAGGCCCCCCGAAGCGAGCTGCGCTCGCCTCTCCCGCTTACAGCGGAGTATTTCAGGCGGGGGGCGTTTACTGTAGAATTCAAAAGCTTAGGCGGGGAAGGTCGAGCGAAGTCATCGGCCTTCCCCGTTTGCACGTCTACCGCATGCCAAGCCGCCATGAACGCCCCTGATACCAACGTCACGTCCGCCGCGCTGTTCCCGGCATCGGTGCCGGCCATCCTCGCGCTGGCCGACGGCACGATCTTTCGCGGCCACGCGATCGGCGCATCGGGCGTCGCCGTGGGCGAGGTCGTGTTCAACACCTCGATGACGGGCTACCAGGAGATCCTCACCGATCCGTCGTACGCCGGGCAGATGGTCACGCTCACGTACCCGCACATCGGCAACACGGGCGTGAACGGCGAGGACGTCGAGTCGAGCCGCATCTACGCGGCGGGGCTCGTGATCCGCGACCTGCCGCGGCTCGCGTCGAACTGGCGTCACCAGGACGACCTCTCGGGCTACCTGCGCAAGGCCAACATCGTCGGCATCGCCGACCTCGACACGCGCAAGCTCACCCGCGTCCTGCGCACGAAGGGTGCGCAGAACGGCTGCATCGTCGCTGCCGCGGGGATCGATGCCACGGCGGAGGCCGATGCGATCGCGCGCGCGCGCGCGGTGCCGTCGATGGCGGGACAGGACCTTGCCAAGGTCGTGTCGTGCAAGACGCCCTATGAGTGGAACTCGAGCACGTGGGCGCTCGGCGCCGGCTACCAGCCGATGGGCGAGGCACGCTTCCACGTCGTCGCCTACGACTTCGGCATCAAGCACAACATCATGCGCATGCATGCGGCGCGCGGATGCCGCATCACCGTCGTGCCCGCACAGACCCCTGCGCGCGACGTGCTCGCGCTGAAGCCCGACGGCGTCTTCCTGAGCAACGGCCCCGGCGATCCCGAGCCCTGCGATTACGCGGTCGCGGCAATTCGCGAGATCGTCGCCGCCGGCATGCCCACCTTCGGCATCTGCCTCGGGCACCAGCTCCTGGGCCTTGCCGCAGGCGGTCGCACCATGAAGATGAAGTTCGGCCACCACGGCGCCAATCATCCCGTGCTCGACAAGGACACGGGGCAAGTCCTGATCACCAGCCAGAACCACGGCTTCGCCGTCGACCCGGCGTCGCTGCCGCCCCACTGCCGCGTGACGCACGTGTCGCTGTTCGACGGGACGCTGCAGGGATTCACCTATACCGACAAGCCCGCGTTCTGCTTCCAGGGTCATCCGGAGGCGAGCCCGGGGCCCCACGACGTGGGTTACCTGTTCGATCGCTTCGTCAAGCTGATGGAAAAGAAGTAATGCCCAAGCGCACCGACATCGAATCGATCCTCATCATCGGCGCCGGCCCGATCATCATCGGCCAGGCGTGCGAGTTCGACTACTCGGGCGCGCAGGCGTGCAAGGCGCTGCGCGAGGAGGGCTACAAGGTCATCCTCGTCAACAGCAACCCGGCCACGATCATGACCGATCCCGAGATGGCCGACGTCACGTACATCGAGCCCATCACGTGGCAGATGGTGGCGGCCATCATCGAGCGCGAGCGGCCGGACGCGCTGCTGCCGACGATGGGCGGGCAGACCGCGCTCAACTGCGCGCTCGACCTCGCCCGCGAAGGCGTGCTCACCAAGTTCGACGTCGAGCTCATCGGCGCCACGAAGAAGGCCATCGACAAGGCCGAGGACCGCGAGAAGTTCAAGGCCGCGATGACGCGCATCGGCCTGGGCTCCGCGCGCTCGGGCATCGCGCACAACCTGGAGCAGGCGCTGGAGGTGCAGGCGACGATCGGCTTCCCCGCCGTGCTGCGGCCGTCATTCACGCTCGGCGGCACCGGCGGCGGCATCGCCT
>CAZIZD010000536.1:0-2412 GCA_964543615.1 uncultured Alcaligenaceae bacterium
CTGCACACCAACGCCTACGACGAGGCGATCACCACGCCCACCGAGGAGAGCGTTCGCCGCGCGATGGCGATCCAGCTCATCATCAACCGCGAGTGGGGCCTCGCCAGGAACGAGAATCCCAACCAGGGCTCGTTCATCGTCGAGGAGCTCACCGACCTCGTCGAGGAGGCGGTGCTGAAGGAGTTCGAGGCGATCTCCGAGCGCGGCGGCGTCCTCGGCGCCATGGAGACGGGTTACCAGCGCGGCAAGATCCAGGAAGAGTCGCTCTACTACGAGCACAAGAAGCACGACGGCAGCTATCCCATCGTGGGCGTCAACACCTTCCGCAATCCGCACGGCGACGCCGCGCCGCAGGTCATCGAGCTCGCCCGCTCCTCCGAGGAGGAGAAGCAGTCGCAGCTCGCGCGCCTTGCCGGCTTCCATGCGCGCCACGCGGACGAGGCGCCTGCGGCGCTCGCGCGGCTCAAGGAGACCGTCATCGCCAACGGCAACGTGTTTGCGGAGCTCATGGACACCGTGCGCGTGTGCTCCCTCGGGCAGATCACGCAGGCGCTGTTCGAGGTGGGCGGGCAGTACAGGCGCAGTATGTAGCGCAGTGCAGGCGCGCGCCGCGCGGGCAACGCGCACGCCGCATGCAATCGATCTCCGTTGTGTAACGCGCAGTCGCGCGTGCAGCCGGTTGCGCGCGTCCGGTGCGCGTTGACTTTCGTCAATTCCTCTCTCGCATCGGGGTCATACGCTGGACCCGAGATCAACGAGAGGAGTCACCATGAGCAGCAAGATGTTGCGCCCTGTCGCGGTTGCAGTGCTCGCCGCACTCGCGGCCGCCCCGATGGCCGCCGAAGCGCAGAACTGGGTGATCGGCGCGCGCGCGTTGTACGTGAGCCCCAACGTCAGCACGTCCATCAATGGACTCGACGTCGACTCGGCGTGGTGGGCCGAGCTCGACTTCACGTACTACTTCACCAAGAACATCGCGGTCGAGTTGATCGCGGGCGCGAACAAGCACGAAGTCACGCTCAACGGCACGAGCCTCGGCAGCGTCGGCGTCCTGCCGCCCACGCTCACCGTGCAGTGGCACTGGAACGACTTCGGCGCCTTCCAGCCTTACGTCGGCGCCGGCATCAACTACACGTATTTCTACCAGACCGACCTCGCCAACAACACGCTGTCCATCAAGGACAATAGCTGGGGCGGCGCGCTGCAGGTCGGCGCGGACTACGAGATCGCCAAGAACTGGTACCTCAACGGCGACGTCAAGTACGTGTGGATGAGCACCGACGTGCGCGTCAACGCGACGGGCGCGACCCTGGGATCGCTCGACATCAATCCCTGGATCATCGGCGTCGGCGTGCGCTACCGCTTCTAGGCAGCTAGCCGGCGACGGTTCCGTAGACCACGACGTCGACCGGCCCGTCCAGCAATCCCAGTTCCTCGCGGCGCTTGCGGTACGCCGCGAGGTGCGGCGATGCGCGATGCGCATCGAACGCCGCCTGGTCCGCGTAGACCTCGTAGAAGAGGAAGGCGCGGGGATCCTTTACGGACCGGTGCAGCGTGTAGACGAGGCATCCGGGCTCGGTCTTGCGGATCACGCCCACCTGTTCGGTGAGCACGCCCGCAAGCTCGTCCGCCTTGCCCTCGGCCGCGCGCAGCGTGGCCACTACTGTAATCGTCATCAAAGCGCTCCTAAGGGGCGGGCGGACTTCATGCGAAACAGGGTCCGAATTCGCGGACCTCGATGGTGGCCCATTCGGCCGCGGGCAATTCGCATGCGATGGCCACTGCCTCGTCGCGCGTCGCGCAGTCGAGGATGAAGTACCCGCCCACCATCTCCTTCGACTCGGAGAACGGGCCGTCCAGCAGCGTGCGCCTGCCGTCGCGCACCTGGACCCGCGTGCCGCTGCGATCCGCGAGCAGCGACTGGCTCGCGCGCAGCACGCCGCGTGCGGCGAGGGCGGAGGAGGCCTGCACCATCCGCTCGTACACGGCGCGGCCCTCCGCCTCGCTGCGCGCTTCGCGCTGCCCGCGGGGCTCCATGATGATCAGCATGTAAGGCACGGACGCTCCTGGCCAAAGCGCCAAGGTTACCGCGTCCCGGCCTTCGCGTTCAAAGCGGCCAGTCCCGGGTCCATTCCGCGGCGCGCACGCGGCCGGGGTCGATCCCGATGTCGCGGAGCTCGCGCTCGCTCATGGCCTCGAGCACGAACGAGTCGTCGCGGGCCTTGGCACGCGCGGCGAGCCAGGCATCGAGGGTGCGCGAGGAACGGATGAGCCACAGGCCGAGGCCGGCCATGAACGCCGCGGGCGCGTTGCGCATGATCGTCGCGTGCACGGCTATCTCCTGCCCGGGACGGGTTGCCCGAAAGGGGGGATTACTTCGTCGGTGTGTGGCATGGCTTACTCCTTGGGTGG
>CAZIZD010000537.1:0-2354 GCA_964543615.1 uncultured Alcaligenaceae bacterium
GCCACTCGTTCATCAAGGTGAAGATGAAGGAACTGGGCGCGGCGCTCGCGGGCGAGATGAGCGGGCACACGTTCTTCGGCGAGCGCTGGTACGGCTTCGACGACGGCATGTACGCCGGCGCGCGCCTGCTCGAGATCCTCTCTCGCGTGAAGGATCCGTCCGCCAAGCTCGAGAGCCTGCCCGACGCAGTGTCCACGCCCGAGCTCAACATCCAGTGCGCGGAAGGCGAGCCGCACACGCTGGTCGCGCGCCTTGCCGAGACCGCCACCTTCCCCGGTGCGACGGAAGTGATCCGCATCGACGGGCTGCGCGTCGAATATCCGGATGGCTTCGGTCTCGCGCGCGCGTCCAACACCACTCCGGTCGTCGTCCTGCGCTTCGAAGCCAACGATGCGGCCGCGCTCGCACGCATCCAGAACGAGTTCCGAAAGGTTCTCTCACGCGCCAAACCCGGCGTCGCGCTGCCGTTCTGACCGGGCCGGACCGATGTTGACACTCGACGATGTCCTCGCGGCGCGCAAGCGCATCGCGGGCGGGATCTACGAGTCGCCGTGCGTCGAGTCGATCCCGCTGTCGAACCTGACCGGCGCGCACGTCTTCTGCAAGCTCGACTACCTGCAGCGCACGGGCAGCTTCAAGGAACGCGGCGCGCGCAACGCGCTTCTCATGCTCTCCGACGAGGCGCGCAAGCGCGGCGTGATCGCGGCCTCTGCCGGCAATCACGCGCAAGGTGTCGCGTACCACGGAAGCCTCCTCGGCATTCCGGTCACGGTGGTGATGCCAAAGTTCGCGGCGCTCATCAAGGTCACCAACTGCCGTCACCTTGGCGCGCGCGTGATCCTGCATGGCGCCGATCTCACCGAGGCGCGCGCGCACGCCGAGGCGCTGGCCGGGCGCGAGGGCCTCACGTTCATCCATCCGTTCGACAACGCAGACGTGATGGCCGGCCAGGGCACGATGGGCCTCGAGATCCTCGAGCAGTGCCCCGACCTCGATGCCGTGGTGGTGCCGGTGGGCGGTGGCGGGCTCCTCGCCGGCGTGGGCACCGCAGTAAAGGCGTTGAAGCCTGATGTCCGCGTGATCGCCGTCGAGCCCGATCACGCCGCGTGCTTCACCGCGGCGCTCGCGGCAGGCAAGCCCGTAGCTGTCGCGCTGTCTCCGACCCTCGCGGACGGCCTCGCGGTCGCGCTGCTCGGCACCCGCCCCTTCGAGGCGTTGCGCCGCGTGGTGGACGAAGTCGTGACGGTCGACGAGGCCGCGATCGCGCTCGCGATCCTGCGTCTCATCGAGCTCGAGAAGAGCGTCGTGGAGGGCGCAGGGGCCGCACCACTTGCGGCTTTCCTCGCGGGCAAGCTCGCTCACCTCAAGGGCAAGCGTGTCGTGCTCGCGCTGTGCGGCGGCAACATCGACCTCACGATGCTCGACCGCGTGATCGAGGTCGGGCTCGTCGCCGACGGCCGCATCACGCGATTCACGGTGTCGATCGCCGACCGCCCGGGCGGGCTCGCGCGCCTGGCCGAGGTCATCGCGTCCACGGGTGCGTCGATCAAGGAAATCGTGCACGACCGCGCATTCGCAGGGCCGGACCTCTCGGCGGTGCGCGTCGTGTGCGTGGTGGAGACGACCGGCCACGAGCACGTGCGCGAGCTGCACGGCGCGCTGTCCAAGGCGGGCATGGCGGTCGTCGGTTAGGCGTTCGACCGGCGCATACCCGCATTCGCGGGTGTTTTCCGGGCGTTGGATGCGCTGGACTGGCACGACGCCATCCGGCGTCGTAACCTTACGAGCCATCCAGGTTACGCCCGATGCACGCCATTCACGACGACGCATCCCGAGTCGCGCCGGCAATCGCACGAGGATGGCGCGTGCCGCCGCATGTCGCGGCCGCATGGGCAGGCGCGGCTGCGCTGGGACTTTCCACCGAGTATCTGCTCCAGCCGTTCGTGTGGAGGCATTGGCCCTTCGCCGACGTTCTCGCGGGATGGATCGAGGTCGTCGCGAGCCGCTTCGTCGTGGCGCTCTGCATCGCCGCACTTCTGGCCATCGTGACACGGCTTCCGGTGAGACGCCTGCGGCTGCGCGCGCCGCTCATCGCGATCGCGATCGTTGCGGGCGCGGCGGTGGGCGAAGGCCTGTTGCTGGCGGTACAAGCGCCGGGCGCACGTGCGGACCCTGCGAACTTCCTGGGGACGCTCGCGCAGTGGACCTGCCTCTCCCTGTGCATTGCCGGGCTCTACTACCTGTGGGCACAAGACGCACGTTCGACCGAGGCCGCGCTCGCCTCCGATCTCGCCCGCTCCACGGCCCTGGACCTGCGCCTGCAGGCCGACCTGCAGGCGCTGCGACAGCAGATC
>CAZIZD010000538.1:0-2352 GCA_964543615.1 uncultured Alcaligenaceae bacterium
GCGCCGAGTTCCGCGTTGTCGGCGTCTTCGCCCTCGCCAAAGGCGGCTTCTTCGCGATCGCTCCCGAGCTCTACGCGCGCCAGGGCGACCCGTCCAAGTACACCGAAATCCCCAAGCTCATTTCCGAGGTGGTGGCTAAGGTGCCCGACGCGCAGGTCCTCGCCGACCTCGACGCCACGGTTGCGTTCGCCAAGGGCACCGGCAAGGCCGACACCGCACGGCTCGGCATCACCGGGTTCTGCTGGGGTGGGCGCATCGTGTACATGTACGCCGCGCACAATCCGAACGTGCGGGCGGCGGTCGCGTGGTACGGCGCGACGGCCCGGTCGTTCGTCACGGGCGACAAGGCAGCCCTCGACGTGGCGTCGCAGATCAAGACCCCGGTCCTTGGACTTTACGGCGGCGCCGACCAGGGCATTCCGAACGACACCGTCGAGAAGATGTTTGCGGCGCTCAAGGCGTCGGGCAACGCCAAGTCGGAGTACACGATCTATCCCGACACCCCGCACGCGTTCAACGCGGACTACCGGCCGAGCTACCGCAAGGCGCAGGCCGAGGACGCGTGGAACAAGATGATGGCGTGGTTCAAGCTCAACCTGTAGCGTTGCTCTTCCGTTGCAGCCTCGTACTCCCGCTGCGGCTTGCGTCGTTTGCGTTGGCTGCCAGTCGAATGAACTGATGCAATGAAGCGGCGAGCATTCTTCGGGATCGGGGCCGCTTTGTTCTCAGAGTGGCGACACGCCGGCGCCCAGCCAGCCGGCGAGTTGCGGCGGATAGGATTCCTCGCAAGCGGAGTCCGGCCCGCGGATGGCGCCCCACCGCTGAAGTTGCGTCGAGACCTCGAACGCCTTGGGTATGGCGAGGGCAAGGCCATCGTCTACGAAGGACGCTGGAGCGGCGGGCAAAACGACCTTCTGCCCGGGCTTGCCGCCGAGCTCGTCTCGCGCAACGTCGATGTGATCATGGCGTTCGGCAGTCCGGCTGCCGAGGCGGCGAAACGAGCCACGTCGACCATACCGATCGTCGTGTTCAATGCGGGAGACATGGTCGAGACCGGCCTCGTCCAAAGCCTGGGACGCCCCGGGGGCAACGTCACCGGAGTGAACGATCCCGCGACCGTGCTCACATCGAAGCGGCTCGAGATCCTGAAGGAACTGGTGCCGCTCGCCACGCGGGTGGCGGTCTTGTGGAACGCCGACAATCGGGCGATGACCTTGCGCTACGACGGAATCGAGAAGGCGGCACAGGCCAGGGGCATCGCGATCGACGCGCTCGGCGTGCGCAAGGCCAGCGACTTCGATACCGCACTGGCCGCCATGACGCGTACGCCACCCGACGCGATGATGATGCTGACGGACGCGTTCACTAACATGAACCGGCAACGCATCCTGGACTACGTCGCGGCACGACGCATTCCAGCGATGTACGAGTTCGCCGACGCGGTGCGGGCAGGCGGGTTGATTTCGTATGGCAGCGATCAGGACGAGATCTTCGGACTGGCCGCCGAAGACGTCGCCAAGGTCCTGCGCGGCGCGAAGGCCGGCGACCTGCCCGTACAGCAACCCAACCGATATTTCCTGGTGATCAATCTGGCGGCCGCCAGGAAGATTCCGCTGTCCGTCCCGCAGTCGCTGCTGCTGCGAGCCGACGAAGTCATCCAGTAAGCCCGCCTCCGGTCGCATCCGGCAACCGACCCGCGCCCTTACTTCCGCGGCACGCGACCCATCAGGTAGAACTCGTCGTTGGGCCGCATGCCGACGACGTTGGCCATGCGGTTCGACAATCCGAAGAACGCGGCGACGCCGGCGATGTCCCACGCGTCCTCGTCCGTGAAGCCGTGCGCGCGCAGCGACTCGAAGTCGGGCTCGCCGATCGAAGCGCTGGCGGTGGCGGCCTTCATTGCGAACGCGAGCATCGCCTTCTGCCGCGGCGTGATGTCGGCCTTGCGATAGTTGGCCGCGACCTGGTCGGCGACGAGCGGATTCTTCGCGTAAATACGCAGCAGGGCGCCGTGCGCGACGATGCAGTAGAGGCAATCGTTGGCGCTGGACGTTGCCACCACGATCATTTCGCGATCGGCCTTGGTGAGGCCGCCGGTCTCCTTCTCCATGAGCGCATCGTGATACGCGAAGAAGGCGCGGAATTCGGCGGGCCGATGCGCGAGGATCATGAAGACGTTGGGAACGAAGCCCGCCTTCTCCTGGACGGCGAGAATGCGGGCGCGGATGTCCTCGGGCAGGTCCTCGAGCTTGGGGACCGGGTAGCGGCTGATGGGGTGCGTGGTCATGACGCTATATTGCCACGTCAGGCGGCGGCGCTCCCCGCGCGCGCCCACAGCCGCCGTCCCCACGC
>CAZIZD010000539.1:0-2340 GCA_964543615.1 uncultured Alcaligenaceae bacterium
GCCGGGCTGGAAGATGCAGTACACGGTGCCGTCGAAGCGCCGCGTGTCGTGGAGGTACTTGGCCGCGGCGAGCAACATCGTCGTGTGGCCGTCGTGGCCGCAGCCGTGCATGCGTCCCTCGTAGCGCGACTTGTGCGCGAACTCGTTCTCCTCCTGCATGGGCAACGCATCCATGTCCGCCCGCAGGCCCACCGCCTTGCCGCTCGCGTTCGTGCGCCCCGGGATCACCGCGACGATGCCCGTCTTGCCGATGCCCGTGTGATGCTCGATGCCGAGGGAGGCGAGCTTCTCCTGCACCACGCGCGCGGTGCGATGCTCCTCGAAGCCGAGCTCGGGATGGGCGTGGAGATCACGACGAATGGCAGTGAATTCGTCGTGATTCCGACGTATGGCGTCAACAGGGTTCATGTCGTCCAAAGGCGCGCCCGCCGCGCGGGCGCGCTCCAACCGGAGGTTTTGATCATGTTCGCTCGAGGCGCAGTCTGGGATCGACGGCGTAGTACAGGAGGTCGACGACCAGGTTGATGACCACGAACACGAGCGCGATGAGGCACAGGTACGCGGCCATGACGGGAATGTCGGCGAAGTAGACAGACTGGATGAAGAGGAGACCCATGCCGGGCCACTGGAAGACGGTCTCGGTGACGATGGCGAACGCGATGATCGCGCCAAGCTGCAGACCCACGATCGTGATCACCGGGACCAGCGTGTTCTTGAGTGCGTGCCCGAAGTGGATCGCGCGGTCGGTCAGTCCCCGGGCGCGCGCGAACTTGATGTAGTCCGTGCGCAGCACTTCGAGCATCTCGGAGCGCACGAGCCGCATGATGAGCGTCATCTGCACCAGCGAGAGCGTGATCGTCGGAAGGATCAGCGCCTTGAGGCCGCTCTTGGTCAGCAACCCGGTGGTCCACCAGCCGAACGCGACGGTCTCGCCGCGCCCGAACGACGGCAGCCAGCCCAACTGCACCGCGAAGATCAGGATCAGGAGGATGCCGATGAGGAAGCTCGGCAGGCTCACCCCGATGAGCGATGCCGCGAGCAGCGTGTGCGCGAGCATGCCGTTGCGCCGCAGGGCCGTGTACACGCCCAGGGGGATCCCCACGACGATGGCGAGCAGCGCGGCCGCCGTCGCGAGCTCCAGCGTGGCAGGCAGGCGCTCCTTGATGAGCGCGGACACCTTGCGCGCCTGGCGCAGCGAAAGACCGAACTCGCCCTGCGCCGCGTTGCCCAGGTACTTCGCGAACTGCACGTAGAACGGCCGATCGAGGCCCAGCTCCGCGCGAAGCTTGGCGCGCTCTTCCATCGTCGTGTCCTGCCCCACCATGAACTGCACCGGGTCGCCGGTGAAGTTGAAGAGGCCGAACGCGATGAAGGCCACCACCACCATGACGAGCGCGGACTGGACGATCCTGCGGATGATGAAGGCGAGCATCGGAAAAATAAACGCCCCGCGACCGAAGCGAGTCGCGGGGCTGTTCGTCGGATCGGCTATTCCTTGATGTCGACGCCGTAGAACGTGTGGCGGCCGAAGGGCGACAGCTTGAAGTCGATCACTTCCTTGCGGACCGGCTTCAGCTGCACCGCGTGAGCGATGGTGAACCACGGCGCCTGCTGCTTGAAGATCACCTGCGCCTGCTCGTAGAGCTTCTGGCGCTCGGCCTGGCTCGTGGCCGACTTGGCCTTCTGGATCAGGTCCTCGTACGGCTGATGGCAGAACTTGGCCACGTTGCTGCCGTTGCTCTTGGCCGATTCGCAGCCCAGCAGGTTGGCGAGGAAGTTGTCCGGGTCGCCGTTGTCGCCGGTCCAGCCCAGCATGCCGGTCATGTGCTCGCCGTTCTGCATGCGCTTGCGATACTCGCCCCACTCGAAGCTCTTGATCTCGGCCTTGACGCCGATCTTCGCGAGGTCCGCCTGCATGAGCTCGGCGATGCGCTTGGCGTTGGGGTTGTACGGACGCTGCACCGGCATGGCCCAAAGGTCCATCTCGAAGCCGTTCGGAAAGCCCGCCTCGGCCAGGAGCTTCTTGGCGGCCGCGGGATCGTACGGGTCGTCCTTGATGCTGTCGTTGTACGACCACTGCGTGGGCGGAATCGGGTTCTTCGCCGCGACGCCCGTGGTGAGGTACACGGCGTCGATGATGGCCTTCTTGTCGATGGCCATGTTGATCGCCTTGCGCACGCGCACGTCGTCGAAGGGCTTCTTCTGCGTGTTGTACGCGAGGTAGCCCACGTTGAGGCCGGGCTGCTCGAGCACGACGACGTTGGGGTCCTTGCGGATCGCGTTGAGGTCGGCGGGATTGGGATAAGGCATCACGTGGCACTCGCCTTTCTGCAGCTTGGC
>CAZIZD010000540.1:0-2333 GCA_964543615.1 uncultured Alcaligenaceae bacterium
GCTTCGCCGTGTCGTCGGTGAGCCAGCCCTGCACGTGGCCGTCGATGCTGATGCCGTTGTCGTCGTAGAAAGCGACGAGCTTGCCGAGCTTCCACGTGCCGGCGAGCGACGCGGCCTCGTGCGAGACGCCTTCCATCATGCAGCCGTCGCCCATGAACACGTACGTGCGGTGATCGACGATGGCGTGCCCGGGCGCGTTGAACTCCTGCGCGAGCAGCATCTCGGCGAGCGCCATGCCGACTGCATTGGCGAAGCCCTGGCCGAGCGGTCCCGTGGTCGTCTCCACACCCGGCGTGACGCCGACCTCGGGATGGCCCGGCGTCTTCGAATGCAGCTGGCGGAAATTGCGCAGCTCCTGCATCGGCAGGTCGTAGCCCGTGAGGTGCAGGAGGGAATACTGCAGCATCGACCCATGGCCGTTGGACAGCACGAAGCGGTCGCGATTGCACCAGTGCGGATTGGCGGGGTTGTGCCGCAGGTGGCGGTTCCACAGCGCGACCGCGATCTCCGCCATGCCCATCGGCATGCCCGGATGACCGGATTTGGCGGCTTCGACCGCATCCATGGAAAGTGCACGAATCGCGTTGGCGAGCTCGGTGTCGGTGGCGTGCGTGGCCTGGGATGCGCTCATGTGTGGAATCGGCTGGCGATGCGAGGGCGTGATGTTGCGTCGGGACGAAGTGGCGTCGGAACGAAAGTGCGCCGGAACGAAAATGCGTTGGAACGCTCGGTGCGGAAGCATTGCGCGACGGCGCGGGCCGGCGCCGAAGGGATACAAATTATCGCTGGGGCCGCATGTTTGTGCAATAATTCCATGTTTACTTCGCTAAAAATGTCCTTCGGGCAACGCGAACGTTTGTCTTTTTCCACAGGTGAAGGAGCAGGGGGACGATGGATGGTATCCACCTCCTGGGCGAATGGTACGGCTGCCCGCCCGACACGCCGGAATTCACGCGGGCGGATGCACTTCGCGACCTTTGCGTGGGCGCCGCGCGCAATGCAGGCCTGACGGTCGTCGGCGAGCGCTTTTTCCAGTTTGAGCCGCAGGGCGTCACGGGCACGGTCCTGCTCGCGGAATCGCACATCGCGATCCACACGTGGCCGGAGGCCGGGTTCGTCACGGTCGACGTCTACGTGTGCAACTACACGACCGACAATACCGCCAAGGCGGAGCGGGTCTTCCGCGAGATCGAGGCGGCACTGCGTCCCGCCCACACGAAATTCCACTCCATCCACCGCGGTGGAAAAGATGCCTGACCGCAAGGACGACGACGTTCCGGCGGGATATATCGCGCCGGGCGCGATGACCGAGTTCCTCACCGACGACTGGGGCTTCTTCGTCCGCACCGCGCGCCAGTACGAGCGATTCAGCTCGCCGTACCAGACGGTCGAAGTGCACGACACCGTGCCGTTCGGCAAGCTGTTCCGCCTCGACGGCTGCTTCATGACGTCCGAGAAGGACGAGTTCTTCTATCACGAGAATCTCGTCCACGTGGCCGCGGTGGCGCACCCGGCGCCCGAGCGAGCGCTGGTGATCGGCGGCGGCGACGGCGGTTCGGCGGAAGAGCTCATGAAGCATCCGTCGATCAAGTCGGTCACGCTGGTCGAGATCGACCTCGCGGTCGTCGACGTCTCGCGCAAGTACCTGCAGGGCGTGCACCGCGGCGCGCTCGACGACCCGCGCCTCGCGCTGCGCATCGAGGACGGCTTTGCCTACGTGCGCAACAGCACCGAGACGTTCGACCTGATCGTGCTCGACCTCACCGATCCCGGCGGCCCCTCCGGGCCGCTCTACACCCCCGAGTTCTATCGCGCCTGCGCGGCGCGCCTGTCGCCGATGGGCGCGCTCACGCTGCACATCGCGAGCCCCGTGGCGCACCCGGAGCGCATCCGGTCCACGCTGGCGGCGCTGCGCAGCGCGTTCCCCATCGTGTGTCCCTACCTCACGTCGATTCCGCTGTACGGCGGCCTGTGGATGATGGCGTGCTGCTCGGCGCTCCTCGATCCGCGCACCATGACGCCGCGTGAAGTCGAGCGCCGCATCGCCCAGCGCAACCTGTCCGACCTCCAGTTCTACAACGGCGACACCCATCGGGCCGCGTTCGCGCTGCCCAATTTCGTCCGCGCGCTCGTGCAGTGAGCGGGGTCGTGCAGGGTCCCGCGCCCGGCGATCGCGCGTAAGACGGTCACGCACGGCAAATCGCGGCGTTCGCCGGACGCCACATCCTCGCGTCTTTGGCAGCATGGGACCGTTCGCTTGAACGCCCCCGGGCAGCCCCCATGTCGGAGACATGAAGACCACCGCGCGCGCGCCCTCCCGCAGGAAGCCCGTC
>CAZIZD010000541.1:0-2330 GCA_964543615.1 uncultured Alcaligenaceae bacterium
CGGCGCCGCGGGCGTGAGCCAGGACTTCGAGTTCGCGTCGATGTACGCGCACGCGCGCACGCTGCGCATCGTGGACGGTCCCGACGAAGTGCATCGCGCCGCCATCGCCAAGCTCGAGCTCGCGCGCTACGCGCAGGACGCGACCTGACCTAGGCGCGATCGCCGCGCCGCGCGATGTCCCACCCGTAGCGCGCCATCCGGCGCGCGCGTTCTCCCGCGTCATGCGCGGCCGGCGACGTGGCACGCCCGTCCAGCGCGCGCCGGTAGACGCCCTGCAGGATTGCCGCGAGCCGGAAGAAGCTGAAGGCGAGGTAGACGTGCCATGCGTCGCCGGCTTCGAAGCCGGTCCTGCGCTCGTATGCGGCGCGGTAATCGGCTTCGCTGGGGATGCCGTCGCGTGAAGGATCGAGCGTGCCGATCGACTTGGATTCCCCGGGCGGCATGTGCCACGGCAGGCAGTTGTAGGCGAGGTCGGCGAGGGGATCGCCCACCGTTGCGAGCTCCCAGTCGATCACGGCGATCACCCGCGGCTCGGTGGCGTGCACGATCAGGTTCTCGAGCCGGAAGTCGCCGTGCACGATGCGCCGCGGCGATTGCGCGGGCAGGTGGCGCGGAAGCCACTCGATGAGCCGATCCATGTCGGCGATTGGGTCCGTCGCCGACGCAACGTACTGGTCGGTCCAGCGGCGCACCTGCCGCTCGAGATAGTGGGACCTGCCGCCGAACGATTCGAGTCCGATCGACGCCGGGTCGAGTGAGTGGAGGGCGGCGAGCGTGACGTTCATCGTGTCGTATACGGGGCCGCGTTGCGCCGGCTCGAGCGACGCGAGCCGCGGGTCGCGGAAGATGCGGCCGTCGACGTGCGACATCACGTAGAACGCGGTGCCCGTCACCGACTCGTCCATGCACAACGCAAGCGGCTGCGGCACCGGATATCCGGCCTGCGCCAGCGCGCACGTGACCGCGAACTCGCGCTCGATCGCGTGCGCCGACGGCAACAGTTGCGCGGCGGGCGCGGGCTTGGCGCGCAGCACCACGTCGCCGTGAGCGCAGAGGACACGGAACGTGGGATTGGACTGGCCTCCCGGACAGCGCTCGATGGCGGCGACCGGGCCAAGCGCGGGAAGCTCGCGTTCGAGGTAGGCCGACAGACTGCCCGCATCGGGCGGTGCAATGAGAACGGGCTCGTCTTGTCGGGTCATGTCGACAGGGTGCGAACGAAGCGGTGACGAGATTGATTCGGAGCATACACCGTCATCGCCCACAGTTCCGCGCGATACGCGGGCGGACCTACAATGGCGCGTCATCGCTGCAGCCTGCTCCGGTCATGCCCTCCAACGCCCCCCGGATGCTCTTCGTCTGTCTCGGCAACATCTGCCGCTCGCCCACCGCGGAGGCCGTGTTCCGCGCCCGCGCGATCGAGGCAGGCCTGACTCACGTCGAAGCAGACTCTGCCGGCATGGGTGACTGGCACGTCGGCAGCCCGCCCGACGCGCGCGCGATCCGTCACGCTGCGCGCCGCGGCTACGACTTGCGGACGCTGCGCGCGCGGCAGTTCACGCGCGAGGACTTCTCACGCTTCGATCGCATCTATGCGATGGACACGCCCGTGCTGGAGGAGATCGCCGCGATGCGCCCCAGGCACTACGCGGGGCGCCTCGCGCTGTTCCTCGACGTGGCGCCGCACCTTGGCACGCGCGACGTGCCCGATCCCTACCAGATGGGGCCGGAGGGATTCGAGCGCGTGCTCGACCTGATCGAAGCGGCCACCGGCGCGCTCGTGCGCGAGCTGTCATCGCGCTGACTTCGAATCGTCGATAATGGGCGAAGAACGAGCGCGGCCCGCACCGCGCCGCAAGAGCGCAAGAGGAGAGACCATGAACGACACCACCGCGTCCCAGGACCGCCGCATTGCGCGGCTCGACGAGCTCGTGGCGCTCGTGCACGCACGCCTTCCATCCGAGCAGCGCGTGATCGCCGAGGCGTTCGTGCGCGCTTACTACGGCCAGGTCGATGCCGACGATCTGGCCGACCGCGACCTCGCGGACCTGTACGGCGCGGCGCTGTCGCACCTCGCCTATGCGCGCAAGCGCGAGCCGGGCCGCGCGAAGGTCCGCGCATTCAATCCCACCATCGAAGAGCACGGCTGGCAATCGACGCACACGGTGATCGAGGTCGTGAACGACGACATGCCGTTCCTGGTCGACTCGGTGTCGATGGAAGCCAACCGCCACGGCCTCACGATGCACCTCATCGTGCATCCCATCCTGGACGCGGTGCGCGACGCGGAGGGCACGCTCACCGGGCTCGAGTCGGGTGGCCAAGCCGCG
>CAZIZD010000542.1:0-2327 GCA_964543615.1 uncultured Alcaligenaceae bacterium
CCGCAGCCAGCGGACCGGCAGCGGCTGCCCGGTCGTCGTCGTCGTGAGCACGAACTGCAGGACGAGCGCCGCCGTCG
This sequence comes from uncultured Alcaligenaceae bacterium, assembly GCA_964543615.1. Classification (GTDB taxonomy): domain Bacteria; phylum Pseudomonadota; class Gammaproteobacteria; order Burkholderiales; family Casimicrobiaceae; genus VBCG01. The sequence continues at coordinate 78 of CAZIZD010000542.1, forward strand.
TGACGACCGCGGTCGCGAGATGGAACCAGGCCGCCCCCGGCGGGAGGGCGAGGTCGCGGACCGGGCGCGCCGCGCCGCCCGCCACCTTCTCCTGCACCTTCTCCCGCACCATGGGGCGAACGATATCCACGCGTTCGTGAGCATGCGCACCGAAGGTCGTCTTCTCCCCCGGACGGCGCACGCGCGGCGACCGTGCCGGTCTGCGGACGGGCCCGCGGGGCCGCAGGATCGCGGGATGGGGGTCACCGCCGGAGCGCCGCGCACGGGCGGCGCCGCGCTGCACGCGACGGGCACGCGCCTGCCGTTTGCCATCGAGGTCGTGGGCTTCGGTGACGAGGAGGGTGTGCGCTACGGTTCCACGCTGCTCGGCAGCCGGGCGGTGGCCGGCACGTTCGACCTGTCCATCCTCGACAAGCGCGACGCGCAGGACATCGCGATGCGCGACGCGCTCGTCGCGTTCGGGCTCGATCCCGCGCAGATTCCCGCCATCGCGCGCAAGCCCGCGCAAGTGCTGGCCTACGCCGAGCTCCACATCGAGCAGGGCCCGGTGCTCGAGGCCGAAGGACTCCCCGTGGGCGTGGTGACCGCGATCAACGGCGGCAACCGGTTCTCGATCGAGATCGACGGGATGGCGGGTCACGCGGGCACCGTGCCGATGACGCTGCGGCAGGATGCGCTCGCTGCCGCCGCGGAGTGCGTGCTTGCGGTCGAGCGCATCGCGCAGTCGATGCCCGACGTCGTGGGCACGGTGGGCCGCCTCGAGACGATGCCGGGCGCGATGAACGTGATCCCGGGCAAGGTGCGCTTCTCCATCGACGTGCGCGCGCCCACCGACGACAAGCGCCGCGCGGCGGCGGACGCGATGCTCGCGGAAGTGAGCGCGATCGTCGCGCGCCGCAAGCTCGCGCACACCGTCGCGCCTTTGTGGGAGGCGCGCACCGCGCCTTGCGCAGTGGACATGCAGCGCAGGATCGCCAAGGCCATTGCGGACGAGCACATCGAGGTGCGTCACCTACCCTCGGGCGCGGGCCACGACGGCATGGCCATCGTCGACATCGCGCCCATCGGCATGCTGTTCGTGCGCTGCAAGGGCGGCATCAGCCACAACCCGGCGGAGGCCGTCACGCGCGACGACGTCGCGACCGCGCTGCGGGTCTTCGCGCGATTCATCTGCGGTTTTTCCCAGTGAGCCCAGTGAGCCCATGAGCGCCAGCACCGACATCGAGCAATTCCTCGCGACACACGAGAAGGAGGCGGAGGCCTTCCTGGCCGAGCTCGTGAAGGTGCCGTCGGACAATCCTCCGGGGGATTGCGCGCCGCATGCCGCGCGCGCGGCGCAGCTCCTCGAGGCGATGGGCCTGGCGGTCGAGCGGCACGCCGTGCCCGGCGACGTCGTCAAGGCGAACGGCATGGCGAGCTGCACCAATCTCGTCGTGCGCGTGAGGTTGGGCGACGGGAAGGGACCTGTGATCGCACTCAACGCCCACGGCGACGTGGTGCCGCCGGGCCTCGGCTGGACCGCCGATCCCTACGGGGCGGAAGTGCGCGACGGATTCATGTACGGCCGCGGCGTGGCGGTGTCGAAGTCGGATTTCGCGACATACACGTTCGCGCTGCGCGCGCTGCAGGCCGCGGCCGCGAAGGGCGCGCACTTCGACGGCACCGTCGAGCTGCACTTCACCTACGACGAGGAAGTGGGCGGCGCGGTGGGTCCGGGGTGGCTATTGTCGCAAGGCATCAGCAAGCCCGACCTCGCGATCTCCGCGGGGTTCACCTACGGCATCACCACGGCGCACAACGGATGCCTGCACCTCGAGGTCGAGGTCGTGGGCAAGTCGGGGCACGCCGCGGAGCCCGAGAAGGGCATCGACGCGCTGGAGGCGGCGACGGGCATCCTCTCCGACCTCTATGCCCTGCGCAAGTCGTACGCGAGCAGGCGCTCCAACATTCCCGGCATCGCCTCGCCCACGCTCGTGGTGGGTCTGGTCAAGGGCGGCATCAACACCAACGTCGTGCCCGACAACGTGGTCTTCCGCATCGACCGCCGCATCATCCCCGACGAGAGTCCCGCGGAGGTCGAGGCGACCCTCGTGCGCGAGATCGAGTCGTTCGGCCGCAAGTGGCCGGGCGTGCGCGTGAGCGTGCGGCGCATCCTGCTCGCGGTGCCGTTCGTGCCCATCGCGGGACAGGAGAAGATCGTCGCCGCCTTGCAGCGTCACGGCGAGGCCGTGGTCGGCGAGCCGCTGCGGA
>CAZIZD010000543.1:0-2324 GCA_964543615.1 uncultured Alcaligenaceae bacterium
CACCTTGTTCGCGATCTGCGACAGCGTGAGCGGCTGCTGGTCGGGCGGGTAATACTGCTGGAAGACCCAGTCGGTGATCTCGCCGCCCGGCTCGACCAGCGGCGTCTTCGCAGGGCCTGCGAACGGCACGGGGATGGTCGGCGATCCCGGCTGGCTTCCGATCACGCGCATCACGATCGTGCGTTTCATGCCGCCGTGCGCGGCCAACTCCTCGTCGGTGATCGGCGTGAGGAACGGCGTCACCGGCAACGGCTCCGGCGGCAGGTTCATGGGATACGCGTCGGGCAGCACGATCACGGTCGCGAGCACGTCGCCCGCGTTGACGCCCGCGGGATTTCGCCCGTTCTCGATGGGAAAGTTGCGCAGCTGGTAGGTGCCCGGCGCGCCCGCCTTCACGAGCACGGTCGAGCGATTGCCCACCGCGAGCACGAGACCTTCCGGATAGCTCGTGGGCGCAGGTGACGCGGGCGGCGTGAACGCCGACTGCGGCAGCGGAGGATTGAGCTTGAACGTGCGCCGCGGATTGCCGTCGTGGCTGTACTGGTAGAGAGTGTGCCCGTCGAGGCTCAGGTTCAGCATGTTGAAGGTGCCGGCGTTGACGAACCGCCACTGCTGCACCTCGCCGCTCTTCATGAGCAGCGTGGGCTGCCGCACCGCGTTGACGAGGAAAGGCGGCTCGTTGTTCGTGATGCTCGCGACGAAGCCGAAGCTCTCGAGCTGTCCCGAGCTGTCGTAGAGCGGTGACTGGAACACGAACACGCGTTCCTGCGCGGCCGCGATCTCGGGCACGTCGTCGATCGGACCCTCGATGACCAGCGCGCCGGCCATGCCACTGCCGACCTGCATCGCGGACGAGCCGTGCAGGTGCGGGTGGTACCAGTAGGTGCCCGCGGGATGATCCTCGCGGATGCGGTACTCGTACTGTCGCGTGTCGCCGGGCTTGATGCCCTGCTCCGGATCGTCGACCACGAAGTCGCCGTAGAGCTTGGGTGGATTCGACGTGGCGGGATCCTGCCCGGGCGGCGTAAAGGGCTGCGGATAGATGTCCGGGTACACGTGCAGGCCGTGCACGTGCAGGTTGGTGCTGTTGGGATAACGCAGGTGCGAGGGCTGCGGCCACGGCAGCGTGGACGGCGGCACCGGATTGACCGGCGGGTATGTGGGATTGGCCGGAAGGTTGTTGATCACCTTGATGCGCAGGAGGTCGCCCACGCGCACGCGCAGCGTCGGCGACGGAATGGTCCCGTACATGTTGCGCAGGGTGACCGTCTGGTTCTTGCCCGTGACCGGATTGAACAGGGTGGTCGTGAGATACGACAGCACGAGCGTGACGTCGAGCACGCCCTTCGAGGACGCGATGGTGAGCGGCTCGACGAACGTCTCCTTGGGCGGCATGTACGACGAGTCGCCGCCGCCGCACGCGGTGAGCACCGGCGGCACCACCACACCCGCGGTCACGCTCACGCCGAGCTTCATGAAGTCGCGCCGCGAGAAGTGCTTGTAGGTTCGATCAGCCATGGGCGGCAAGCTCCCGGGTCGCGAGAAGAAGGTGGGGTTCGCGCTGCTCTTTCGCGGCGCCCCCGATCTGGCCCGCGGCATTCGAGCCCCATCCGTAGAGTCCGTCGGCAGCGAGCACGGCGACGTGCGCCTGTCCCGCCGCGATCCGCTTCGCCCGCACGATACCTTCCACTGCCGTGGGCGCGCGGCGGTCCTCCTCGCCGGATGCGCCTATCTGTCCGTGATGATTCCATCCCCACGCGTAGACGCGGCCGCTGCTGCCGAGCGCCACGGAGAAGTACATGCCCGCCGCGACGGCCTGCGCGCGTTCCGGCAGCTCCACCGCGAGCGGGGTGGTCGAGTACGCCGGCGCCGCGCGACCCAACTGGCCATGATTGTTGCTACCCCATGCGAGCACGCGGCCATCGGTCGAAAGTGCCAGCGCATGACTCGCGCCGGCCGCAATCGCCTGCACTCGATGCGGGATGGCGACGCGCGCCGGCGCCTCGACCGGCCGCAAGTGGCCAACGCCGAGCTGGCCCGCCGCGTTGCCGCCCCATGCGTACACCACGCGATCCTGCGTGAGGGCGATCATGTAGCCCATGCCGATCGCGACATCGCGCATCGCTGGCACACCTGGCACGCGCGCCGCGGGCGACTCGAACGTCGCGGCCTCGCGGCCGAGCGCGCCATCGAGATCGAGCCCCCACGTGAAGAGCGCGCCTGCGTCGTCGATGGCCGCGCACTGGAACTCGCCCGCGGCGACGTGACGTACCGCGCACACCCCCGCGACCGCCAGCGGAATGGCGGCCGCGATGGCCAGCACC
>CAZIZD010000544.1:0-2316 GCA_964543615.1 uncultured Alcaligenaceae bacterium
GAGCGCGCGCACCTCGCGCCACACTCGCCGGTCGCGGTGCGCCGCGCGCGCGTGCGGCGCGTGCTCGGCATGGACGTTCCCGACGCGCGCATCGCGAGCATCCTGCGCGGCCTCGACATGCGCGTCGAGGAGACCGCGGAGGGCTGGATCGTGGTCCCGCCGTCGCGCCGCTTCGACATCGCGATCGAGGAAGACCTCATCGAGGAGATCGCGCGCGTGCACGGTTACGACCACGTGCCCGTCCACGCGCCGCGCGGCGAGATCGCGCCGGCGATGGACAGCGAGACGCGCGTGCCCATCGCGGACGCGCGCCGCCTGCTCGCAGCTGCTGGCTACGCCGACTGCGTCGAGCTCGCGTTCGTGCCGCAGGCGTTGCTCGATGCCTGGGGTGCGGGCGAGGGCGCGCTCGCGCTCGCGAACCCGTTGTCCGCGGAGCTGGGCACGATGCGCAGCCTGCTGCTGCCGGGGCTCGTCGAGGCGCTCAAGCGCAACGTCGCGCGCCAGCAACCGCGCGTGCGCCTCTTCGAAGTGGGCAATGCGTTCGGCCGCGGCATCGGCGCGTTCGACCAGTCCCTGCGCGTGGCCGCCGTCGCCACCGGCGCGGCGCAGGCCGAGCAGTGGGGAGCGAAGGCGCGCGACGTCGACTACTTCGACCTGAAGGGCGACCTCGAGCGCCTGGCCGGACTGGCCGTCGCGCCGCTCGAGTTCCGGCCGGGCGACGCGCCGTTCCTGCACCCGGGCAAGTCGGCGCGCGTGTTCCTGCGCGGCGCGCCCGTCGGCTGGATCGGACACCTCCATCCGCGCCTGCTGAAGGCGCTCGGGGTGGACGGCGACGTGGTCGCGTTCGAGGCCGACCTGGAGCCGTTGCTCGCGCGGCCGATCCCGCGTGCCGCCGAGGTGTCCCGCCTGCCGCGCGTACGCCGCGACATCGCCGTTGTCGCCCCCCGGGCGGTACCGTTCGCGGGGGTTGCGGCGACCATCCGTCAGGCCGTGGGGCCCCTGCTGGTGGACCTCGTGCTGTTCGATGAATTCACCGGCGGAAACTTGAGCCCCGGTTCGCGTAGTCTCGCTATAGGCTTGATTTTGCAGGACCATTCACGCACTCTTACGGACCAGGATGCGGACCGTTCGGTGACCGCGGCCCTGGATGCGCTGGCGCGGGAACACGACGTGAAGCTGCGGGGTTGAGATGGCGCTGACCAAGGCGGAGATGGCCGAGCGGTTGTTCGAGAACGTCGGCCTGAACAAGCGCGAGGCGAAGGAATTCGTCGATGCGTTCTTCGAGGTCGTGCGCGAGGCGCTGGAGCGGGGCGAGCAGGTGAAGCTGTCCGGATTCGGCAACTTCGACCTCCGCCGCAAGAACCAGCGCCCGGGTCGCAACCCCAAGACGGGCGAGGAGATTCCGATCTCCGCGCGTCGCGTGGTCACGTTCCGCCCGGGGCAGAAACTGAAGGTGCGCGTCGAGGCCTATGCCGGACCGCGCGCCGCCGAGGCGAGCTGAACAGGTTACCGGTTGCGGGCCGGGCGAGACCCGGCGGCAGTCGTGCAGTGCGCTGTACGGTCGATGCGGCGGAAGTGTCGTCGTGGTGGGCCGAGCGGAATCGGGTCGGGGGGCTCGAGTCGGAACCCCCCGGCGTCGTGACCGCGATGGTGGAACGAGGAGCGGTTCCGCGGCGTGCCGGTATCGGTGCGCCTTGGCATCGGCAGGCGTAGCGGTCCCTGGCGTCGCGCAGGCGAAGCCGGGACGGCGGCAGGGCGGAGGATTCTTCGTCGGCCGCGGCGCGTCGCACGTCATGGCGCAGGGGATATGCTCGACCAAGGCAGCAACAACGAGCTTCCGGCGATTCCCGCCAAACGCTACTTCACCATCGGTGAAGTCAGCGAGCTGTGTGCGGTGAAGCCGCACGTCCTTCGCTATTGGGAACAGGAGTTCCCGAACCTCAAGCCGGTCAAGCGTCGCGGCAATCGTCGCTACTACCAGCGCCACGATGTGCTGATGATCCGGCAGATCCGCAGCCTGCTGTACGAGCAGGGCTTCACGATCGGCGGCGCGCGCCAGCGGCTCGACGGCGAACAGGGCCGCATGGAAGCCAGCATTTCCGGCCAGATCGTGCGCCAGGTGCGGCTCGAGCTCGAGGAAGTCCTGCAGATCCTGCGGCGCTAGGTTTCTCCGGCATCAACCGGTATCCTCCGCATCCCCCGCGGCCAGCCCGCGGCGGAGCAGTCCGTGGTTTCGAGTCGGGGCGTAGCGCAGCCTGGTAGCGCACCTGCCTGGGGGGCAGGGGGTCGCGAGTTCAAATCTCGCCGTCCCGACCA
>CAZIZD010000545.1:0-2310 GCA_964543615.1 uncultured Alcaligenaceae bacterium
ACCACGTAGTACGTGATCGCCGCGATCGACAGGCCTTCCACCGTCTGCTGAAGCCGTAGCTGCAGTCGCGCGCGCCGGTCCATGGACGCGAGCAATGCCTGGTTCTGGCGCTCGAGTGCCACATCCACGCGCGTGCGCAGCAGCTGGCTCGCGCGCGCGATGCGCGCGGAGAGCTCCGACTGCCGGCTTGCAATGGAGGCGCACGTCGCCATCGCGGGGGCGAGGCGTCGATCCATGAACTCCTGCAGCGTCTGCACGCCCGGGATGCGCGCTTCGCGAAGCTCGCCGATACGTTGACCCACGAGACGGTAATACGCGGCGGCTGCGCCGAAGCGGAAGCGGCTGCGCGATTCGCTGCGCTCGATCTCCGCGGCAAGGCGCGTGAGGTCGTCGAGGAGGGCGGCCTCGTGATCGCCCTGCTCGGCGGCGGTGCGCTCCGCGATGTGCGCGAGGCGCGACTCGGCCTCGGTCAGCGCGGGGGCCACGTCCTTGGCGAGCGGGAACGCGAGCAGCGACATCATGCGATACGTCTCGATCTCGATCAGCCGCTGGGCGTAGCGTCCCGCCTGCCGCGGCGACATGCCGTGGTCCTGCAGGAGGAAGTGAATGACGCCGTTGCCGTCGAGTCGCAGGTCCGAGAGGACGGTGGCGGCGCCCTCGCCGAGGCGCGATCCGACGACCATGGTGTCGCCATAGCGCGCGATCGCAGCGGCTGAGGATTCGACCGGCGCGCGGTTCAACGCGATCTCCATCGCGACCAGCGTCGGGCCCGGCAGCGTCGCGAGCCAGTCCGCCGGCACGACGTCCAGGGCGCTCGCGTCGGAGGACGTGTCGGTGCCCACACGGCGGTAGAACGTCCATCCGGAGAACTCGGTGTGGCGCTCCCACTTTACGCGAAACGCGCCGCAGTCGAGCCACGCGTACGCCTTGCGCGGCTCGGGGGCGGGCAGGCCATGCGCCACGGCAAGCGCGACGAGCGCTGCATTCTCGGCCGCCTGCGACTCGGGTGCGATGCGCAGTGCGAGATGCGCGATGCGCTCCGGCGCTTCGAGCAGCGCGGGCGGACGCGCGTGGACCTCCTCGTGCAGCACGCGGCGCAGCGGGTCGTCCGGCGGAAGGGCAGGGCGGCGATCGGTCATGGGGCGTCGCGTGAAACGGGGGCAGGACGACGGCGAACTGTACCATCGGCGGATGCGCTCTCATTGCCTTGCCGTGACGATCGCGGCGACCCTTGCGTCGGCGTCCATGCATGCGCACGCGGACGTGTGGGGCTACATCGACGAGCAGGGCCGCGCGCACGTCGCCACCGAGAAGCTCGACGATCGCTACCAGCTCTTCTTCAAGGGACCGACCAAGGCGCAGCTCGACGCGGAGAAGGCGCGCGTCGCGCGCGACGCCGAGCTCGAGGCGCTCATGGACTCGCCCGTGGTCGAGCGGCTCGTCCGCCACCCGAACGCCACGCGCTTCGACGCGCTGATCGCGCGTCATGCCAAGGCCAATGCGCTCCCGGTGCCGCTGGTCAAGGCGATCGTCGCGGCGGAATCGGGCTACGAGGCAGCCGCGGTCTCTCCGAAGGGTGCGCTCGGCCTCATGCAGGTGATGCCGGCCACCGCGATGCGTTATGGCGTTGCCGACGACCGCAAGCGCACGCTCACCGAGAAGCTCTTCGATCCCGAGACGAACCTGCGCATCGGCACGCGCTACTTGAGGGACCTGATGCGCCTCTTCGGGAACGACCTCGAGTTGGCGCTCGCCGCATACAACGCGGGGGAGGGGGCGGTGCAGCGCTACGACAATCGTATCCCGCCGTTTCCCGAGACGAGGGAGTACGTGAAGCTCGTCACGCAGCTCTACGCGTTCTACACGCCGGCGCAACCCGTGCCGCCCGCGCGGGTGACCATTCCGAGAAAACCGCAGGCCGAGAGATAATTCGCGCGTGACCCAGGTTCCCCACCTCCAGGACACCCCGCTCGTCGAGTCCGATCCCGACGTCGATCTCTTCGACCGGGCCTTCGATCGTGCCGCGGGTGCGACGCTCACGCGGCGCAACGCGGTGCGCCTTCTGCTCGATTCGCGCGAGAACTTCCCGGCATGGCTCGCGTCGATCGCCGCGGCGCAGCGCTACATCCTGTTCGAGAGCTACATCATTGCGGACGATCGCATCGGCCATCAGTTCATCGATGCTCTTGCGGAGCGTGCGCGCGCCGGCGTGCGGGTGTGCGTCGTGTACGACTGGCTCGGATCGACCAAGTTCCGCATGCCGTGGGAGGCACTGCGCACCGCGGGCGCGGACGTGCGCTGCTTCAATCC
>CAZIZD010000546.1:0-2295 GCA_964543615.1 uncultured Alcaligenaceae bacterium
TTGTGGTTTTCGAACAAGGACTTAGGCGCGATTTCGCAACAAAGATCAATTTACTGCAAAAATAGAGACTTACGCGCGAAACCGTATGTATTTTCAAAGGATTGGGCGGGATGCCTGCCGATTTTCCGTACGAACGTTCGACGGCTGTAGGGGACAACCCTCCGGAGCGGCCTCCCACCGGGGAAAACGTGCGGTTTTGTGGGCGTCCGCGCAACAAGCCCCCATGCCTCTGGCGGCGTCCTTACGAGCGGGCTTGCCAATGTCATGAGGCGGGTCAACAATCGGAATCCCGGGGCATTACTCCACGCGCCCCGCATTTGTCGGAGCCTTTCCATGCTCGCGCGCACCGCCAAGCTCACGATTGTCATCGCCGCCCTGCTGTCGATCGCGGGCTGCGCCACGCGCTACGACGCGCAGGGAAACCGCATCTACGTCCTGCAGTTCGGCCAGGACGTGCAGCGCGACGTGGACTACTCCAATCCGCGCCTGCCGATCCTGCCGAAGTGGCGCGCGCCCTCCGACAGCCTGTGGCCGACGCCCAGCCCGTGGCAGTTCAACGACCTGTCGAAGTACTCGATGCTCGACGAGCGCAGTCCCGTTTCCATAGCCCCTCTGGCCGTCGGCGATAATGCCGCCTGTGCCGCCTGCAACGAATCGACCGCGCGACTTGCGCTTCTGGCTGCTCGCGCTGACGCTGGCGGCGCTCGCGCCGACCTGTAACGCGCAGTCGCCGCCGGCGTCCGCCGGCCCTTCCTCGAACGAGCCCTCCGGGGCGCCGGCCCTCGCCCGATCGCAAGGCGATGCCCCGTCCGCCGCGGCGGATGCGCGCATCCGCTATTCCGTCGAGGTCGCAGCCCCCGCCGACATCGCCGCCGCGCTGCGCAGCGCGGTGGACCTGATCCGCTGGCAGGGCTACGACGAGATGACGGAGGACCTTTTCGCGCGCCTCGTGCGCGACGCGGTTGCGCAGGCGAAGGAAGCGGCGGCCACCGAAGGATTCTTCTCCGCGGACGTCGAGATCCGCACCGACCGCAGCGTCACGCCCGTGCGCGTGGTGATCGCGGTGACGCCGGGCAAGGCCACCACGGTGGCGAGCGTCGCCATCGCCGTCGACGGTCCCGCCACCGAGTCGCCGGAAGGCCGCGCCGCCATCGCCACCCTGCGTGACGCGTGGCTGCTGCCGAAGGGCGACACGTGGCGCCAGCAGGCTTGGACGTCCGCCAAGAATCTCGCGGTGTCCACGCTCGCGGCAAGCCCCTATGCGGCCGCGCGCCTCGCCGCGAGCGAAGCGCGCATCGATCCCGCGCAGGAGAGCGCCGATCTGTCGGTGACGCTCGACAGCGGCCCGCCGTTTCGCATCGGCCTCATCGACATCCAGGGACTCTCCCGCTATTCGCCCGAGATGGTGCGCAACTTCGCCAACGTGCGCGAAGGCGACCTCTACAGCGCGAAGTCGCTCGACGACTACGTGCGGCGCCTGCTCGCGTCGAACTACTTCGCGAGCGCGCAGGCCTCCCTCGACACCGACGTGGAGCGCGCCGACCGCGCGACAGTGACGCTGTCGCTCATCGAGGCCCCCACGAGGCGCTTCGAGTTCGGCGCCGGCTATTCGACCGACACCGAGTACCGCGTGAGCGCATCGTACAGCGACGTGAACCTCGACGGCCGCGGGTTGCAGCTGTGGGCGAGCGCGCGCATCGAGTCGAAGATCCAGCAGGTCGACGTGCGGTTCGTGCGCCCTCCCACGCCGGCGGGCTGGATCGACACCTACGGCGGGGGCCTGCAGCGAACGGACATCGAGAACCTCGTCACGCGCACCGCGGCCGTGACGGCGCGACGCCGCGCGATCGACGAATGGCGCATCCCCGCGTTCGGCATCGGGTTCTACGCCAACGACCAGACACCGCAGGGATCGCCGACCACATCCTCGCACGCGCTGTACGTCGATGCCGAGTACACGTGGCGCAACACCGACGACATCCTCGAGCCCACGCGCGGATGGATGGCCAACGTGCAGGTGGGCTATGGCATCCCCGGCGCGTCCACCGAGCAGTTCGGACGCACCATCGGCCGCATCGTCGGGTGGTGGCCGTTCACGCGCAGCGACCAGCTCGTCGCGCGCTTCGACGTTGGCGCCGTGCTCGCGCAATCGCGCGTCGGCATTCCCTCGAACTTCCTGTTCCGCACGGGCGGCGACACCACCGTGCGCGGCTACGCGTTCGAGAGCCTCGGCGTGCAGGAGGGCAGCGCCGTCGTCGGCGGACGCTACTACGCGGTCGGCAGCGTCGAGGCCAT
>CAZIZD010000547.1:0-2257 GCA_964543615.1 uncultured Alcaligenaceae bacterium
CGGTGTGGATGTGGTCGAACACGAGCTCGGTCTCGAATCGTTCGGCGTGCTTCTGGAAGCGCGCCATGAGATCGGGGCCCATCACGCCGTCGGCGTCGGCGGGCCAGTTGTCGACTTCGGTGGTCGTCATGAGCTGGCCGCCCTGCGCGAGGCCGGTGATCACGACAGGCTTGAGATTGGCGCGCGCCGCGTATACTGCGGCGGTGTATCCCGCAGGACCGGAGCCGAGGATGACGAGACGGGAATGCTTCGCGGACATGGGATCCAGTTCGTTCGATGATGTAAGAAGATCTGCGGCGAAAGGCCGTGCAAACGTCGGGCGAGTTTAGCTGATGTGGGGTCGCTGCCTTCCCGGTTCAAAGTGCGCGGCGGCTCTTCCCACTATTCCCACCCTCAGCAAGCGGCGTATAATGCGTTTTGTGAAGTCTGCGCCGCAAGCTCATGTTTTTGAATACTAACGTGTCCGCCAACCGCCGCGTTGCGAATGCCGGTGCGCAGTTGTCGCCGCGTTTCGCGCGCCTCGTGCGCGAATCCTGGTGGCTGCTGGTCGTCGTGGCGGTCGCCTACCTTGCGCTGATCCTCGCTTCGTACACGGGCACCGATCCCGGCTGGTCGTTCTCGGGCACCGGCGCGCCCATCGGCAATCGCGGCGGCGTGGTGGGTGCCTGGATTGCCGACCTGGCGCTCTATCTCTTCGGCGCGTCGGCGTGGTGGTTCGTCATCGGCGGCGCCACGCTCGTGGTTGCGGGATTCCGCCGGGTGGTGCGCCCCGAGGAGAGCGGCGAGCATCCTCTTTCCTTCCGCACGATCGGCTTCGCGCTCGTGGTCCTCTCGAGCTGTGCGCTCGAGGCGCTGCGCGTGCTGCGCATCGGCATCGCGTTGCCGCAGGCGCCCGGCGGCGTCTTCGGCGACCTGATCGGCGGCGCCACTTCGCGCGCGTTCGGCTTCAACGGCGCCACGCTGCTTTGGCTGGCACTGCTCGCGGTGGGGCTGTCGCTGCTCTTCGGCATATCGTGGCTTCGCGTGATGGAGCGCATCGGGGCGGGACTGGAAGCGCTCGTGACCCGCATCCGCAAGCGCCGCGAGGAGGCGATCGACCGCAAGATCGGCGAGGAGGCCGCCGCCGAGCGCGAGCAGGTCGTGATGCACCTGCGCGAGGAAGTCGAGGAGCGCGAGCCCATCGTCGTGGTCCCGCCGCCCGCGCCCGCGCCCAAGTCCGAGCGCGCCGTGAAGGAGCGCCAGCGGCCGCTGTTCACCGACATGCCGGACTCGAAGCTGCCGCCGCTCGCGCTGCTCGAGGAAGCGCCGCCGTCGCAGGAGACCGTGGGCAACGAGACGCTCGAGTTCACGTCGCGCCTCATCGAGCGCAAGCTCGCCGACTTCGGCGTGAGCGCGCGGGTACTGGCCGCCTATCCCGGTCCGGTGGTCACGCGCTACGAGATCGAGCCCGCGGTCGGCGTGAAGGGCGCGCAGATCGTCAACCTCATCAAGGATCTCGCGCGTGCGCTGTCGGTGGTGTCGATCAGGGTCGTCGAGAAGATTCCGGGCAAGTCGTGCATGGGGCTCGAGCTGCCCAATCCGCGGCGGCAGACGGTCAAGCTCATCGAGATACTCTCTTCGTCGACGTACAACGACACGCCCGGCGCGCTCACGCTCGCCCTCGGCAAGGACATCGCGGGCAAGCCCGTCGTGGCCGATCTCGCGCGCATGCCGCACCTCCTGGTCGCCGGCACGACCGGCTCCGGCAAGTCGGTGGCCGTCAACGCGATGATCCTGTCGCTCCTCTACAAGGCCGAGCCGAAGCAGGTTCGCCTCATCCTCGTCGATCCCAAGATGCTCGAGCTCTCCATGTACGAGGGCATCCCGCATCTCCTCGCGCCGGTCGTCACGGACATGAAGCTCGCCCCCAACGCGCTCAACTGGTGCGTGGGCGAGATGGAGCGCCGCTATCGCCTCATGTCGCAGCTCTCCGTACGCAATCTCGCGGGGTACAACGCGAAGATCGTCGAGGCGAAGAAGGCGGGCAAGCCGATCCTGAATCCGCTCTCGCTTACGCCGGACCAGCCCGAGCCGCTGGACGAGATGCCGTTCATCGTGGTGGTGGTCGACGAGCTCGCCGACCTCATGATGGTGACGGGCAAGAAGATCGAGGAGCTCATCGCGCGCATCGCGCAGAAGGCGCGTGCCGCGGGCATCCACCTGATCCTCGCCACGCAGCGGCCGTCGGTGGACGTCATCACCGGCCTCATCAAGGCGA
>CAZIZD010000548.1:0-2225 GCA_964543615.1 uncultured Alcaligenaceae bacterium
CATACGTCCTTCGGCATCGGCACCAACCTCACCAACGACGTCGGGCAGGAGCCGCTGCAGATCGTCATCAAGATGACCCGCTGCAACGGCCAGCCGGTGGCCAAGATCAGCGACGAGCCGTCCAAGACCATGGACTACGACCCGTCGTACGTGAAGTACCTGCGGGAAGTCTTCCAGGTCCCCGACCCGGCGCCGCCGGCCAAGGTTCCCTAGGCCGCGCGGCAGCCAGGGGTGCGCCGCGGCGGGCCCGCGGTGTAGGATTGCCGGATGGCCTCCTCGCCCTCCAACGTCAAGCCGCAAGCCCCTGCCGCCGCGACGGCCGGGAGCCTCGCGGCCCGTACCGCCAAGGCACCCGATCGCCGGCTGCATCTCGACGACATCCTCAAGCTCATGGTGATGGATGGACTCGTGCCCGCGGCCGACGCCGAGCACCTGGGCCGCTCCCGCACCAGGCAATACGATCATCCGCTCGAGCTCGTCGCGGCCCAGAAGTGGAAGGCCGCGAAGCCGCCCAACAAGCTCATGACGCTCGAGTGGCTGGTCGAGTGGCTCGCCGGGCGGCTCAAGGTCCCGTACTACCACATCGACCCCCTGAAGATCGACCTCACGTCGGTCACGCAGACGATGTCGAACGCGTACGCGGAGCGCTTCCGCGTGCTGCCGGTGGCGGTGGACCGCCTCACGGTGACGGTCGCGACCAGCGAGCCGTTCGTGCGCGCGTGGGCCGACGATCTCTCCGAGATGATCAAGCGGGAGGTGAAGTTCGTCTTCGCCAACCCTGCCGACATCAAGCGCTACATGGGCGAGTTCTACAGCCTCGCCCGCTCGATGAAGCGCGCGCAGGAGTCGTCCAAGGGCGACCTCACGCTGCGCAACTTCGAGCAGCTGGTCGAGCTCGGGCGCCATGGCAATCTCGACGCCAACGACACGCACGTCGTCCACATCGTCGACTGGCTGTGGCAGTACGCCTTCGAGCAGCGCGCCTCGGACATTCACATCGAGCCGCGGCGCGACGTGGGCGTGGTGCGCTTCCGCATCGACGGCGTCCTGCACCAGGTCTACGCCATTCCGCAGCCGGTGCTGATCGCCATGACGTCGCGCATCAAGCTCCTTGCGCGGATGGAGATCGTCGAGAAGCGCCGCCCGCAGGACGGGCGCATCAAGACGCTCTCGCCCGAGGGCGACGAGGTCGAGCTGCGCATCTCCACGATGCCCACCGCGTTCGGCGAGAAGCTCGTGATGCGCATCTTCACGCCCGAAGTCCTCGTTCGCGACTACAACGACCTGGGCTTCACTCAGGACGACCGCGAGCGCTGGGACGGCATGATCAAGCAGCCGAACGGGATCATCCTGGTCACGGGGCCCACGGGCTCGGGCAAGACAACGACGCTCTACTCGTCGATGAAGCAGCTCGCCACGCCCGAGGTCAACGTCTGCACCATCGAGGACCCGATCGAGATGATCGAGCCCGCGTTCAACCAGATGCAGGTGCAGCCCGTGATCGGCGTCGACTTCGCGACCGGCGTGCGCACGCTCATGCGGCAGGATCCCGACATCATCATGGTGGGCGAAATCCGCGATCCCGAGACCGCCGACATGGCGGTGCAGGCCGCGCTCACCGGCCACCTCGTGCTGTCGAGCCTGCACACCAACGACGCGCCCACCGCGGTCACGCGCCTGCTCGACCTCAAGGTGCCGCCGTACCTTCTTTCGTCGACGCTGCTCGGCGTGATGGCGCAGCGCCTCGTGCGCACGCTGTGCCCGCACTGCAAGAAGCCCTCCGATCCGCCCGACGACGAGTCGTGGCGCATGATGACGGCGCCCTGGCGCGCGGACAAACCCGAGCAGACGATGGCCGCGGAGGGCTGCCTCGAGTGCCGCATGACGGGCTACTACGGGCGCATCGGCCTCTACGAGATCATGACCATGACGCCGGCGGTACGCCGCCTGGTCACGCAGGACGCCAACGACCGCGCCATCCGCGAGCAGGCCTACAAGGACGGCATGAAGCCGCTGCGCGTCTCCGGCGCGATGAAGGTCGCCGCGGGCATCACGACCGCCGACGAGGTGATGAAGGTCGCACCGCTCGCGTGACCTTCGCGGCTACCCGCGCCTTGTCGCGCCGTTACGCGCCGTGGCGCGTGCGCGTGCCGAAGATCTGCCCGGTGGTATAGCGTCCCGCGGTGCCCGCGAGGAACAGGATCGTCTCGGCGATATCCTCCGGC
>CAZIZD010000549.1:0-2225 GCA_964543615.1 uncultured Alcaligenaceae bacterium
GGGACTTCCGGCAATTCGACCGCGACGCGTGGATTCGTGCGATCGACGCCAACATGCTCACACCCATCGAGCTCATCAAGGCGACGGTCGACAAGATGGCCGAGCGCAAGTTCGGACGCATCGTGAACATCACGTCGTCGGCGGTGAAGGCGCCGATCGACATCCTGGGCTTGTCGAACGGCGCGCGCAGCGGTCTCACGGGCTTCGTCGCGGGCATTGCCCGCAAGCTCGCGCGCGACGGCGTGACCATCAACAACCTGCTCCCCGGCAGCTTTGCCACGGACCGGATGCGCACGACGATGGAAGGCCGCGCCAAGGCCGCGGGCAAGGACGTGGCCACGGTGACCGAGATCGCTCGCACCGCCATTCCCGCGCAGCGCTTCGGTACCTCCGAGGAGTTCGGCGCCGTGTGCGCCTTCATCTGCAGCGTGCAGGCAGGCTATCTCGTGGGGCAGAACATCCTGCTCGACGGCGGCAACTATCCCGGGACCTTCTGATGTCCATGATCGACCTCTACTACTGGACCACGCCCAACGGCCACAAGGTCACGATCTTCCTCGAGGAGACGGGCCTTCCCTACACGATCAAGCCCGTCAACATCAGCAAGGGCGAGCAGTTCGCGCCGGAGTTCCTCGCGATCTCGCCCAACAACCGCATTCCCGCGATCGTCGATCACGATCCGCCCGACGGCGGCACGCCGCTGCCGCTGTTCGAGTCGGGGGCGATCCTGCTCTACCTCGCGGGCAAGACGGGAAAGTTCTATCCGTCCGACCTGCGCGGGCGCTGCGAAACCGCGCAGTGGCTCTTCTGGCAGATGGGGGGGCTGGGGCCGATGGCGGGGCAGGCGCATCACTTCCGCCTCTACGCGCCCCAGACGATTCCCTACGCCATCGATCGCTACACGCGCGAATGCGGGCGCCTGTATCGCGTGCTCGACCGCAGGCTCGCGGATCGCGCGTTCGTCGCGGGCGAGTACTCGATCGCCGACATGGCGTGCTATCCGTGGATCCGGCCCGAGCGGCAGGGACAGGACCTCGCCGATTTTCCGAACCTAGCGCGATGGCACGCGGCGATCAAGTCGCGTCCTGCGGTGGAGCGCGCCTACGCGATCGTGCAGCGGGTGAACGCGGCGCCCACGGTGCACGACGACCAGTCGCGCAAGGTCCTCTTCGGCCAGGACCAGAACACGGTGCGCTAGCGAAAGCGCTCCACGAGCGCGGGCCACGCGTCCTTGGTGATCCGCGCGACGACCGTGAAGCGGCCACTGCCGAGCGGCGCGATCACCGCGACCTCGCCCTCCTGCAGGTACGGCGTGTCCGCCACCGCACGGAACGGGTTGCCGTGGCTCGAGATGGCGAGATTGCTTCCCTTCGGCACTGGCGTCGACAGGAGCGTGCGCAGACCGGCGTAGCGCTGCCCGCTGTCGTCGCTGGCCGGACCGCCGCGCACCGCCTGCGAGACGGTGGGCTTGCCGAACACGAGCTCGGCGCTCTCGCGCGTGCGGCAGTAGGGACTCGCGAGAATGGGTCCGACGGGGATGCGCAGGTCCTTCATTGCCTTGCCGATGGCGCGTGCCTCGGCGCGTCCTGCGTCCGTGAGGTTGCGCTGCTGCGCGCAGTTGGCGTAATCCATCATCGCGTCGTCGCTCTGTCCGAAGTCGGTCGACGCGTGCCGCAGGTAGAGCACGTAACCACCTTCGCGCAGCGCGTTCACGAGAGCGGCGCCCTCGAGGAGAGCCGCGGTGGGCGGCGATGGCGCAGGCTGCGCAGCGCACGCGGGCGCGAACGCGCAGAGGATCGAAGCGAGGATCGCCGCGAACGCGCTCCGGCGGCGCATCGGCGTTACCCGCCGGCCGGCCGCAGCGGGATGGTCGTGGCCGGACGCGCCTCGAGCGAGGGATCGGCGTCGAACGCGAGATCGCCTTCGGCCTGCGGCACGCCGGTCGCGCGAATGGCTGCGAAGTCGTTGAGCGAGCGATCGAGGAGGTGCGTGGCCTCGACCTTGCCCAAGGCATTGAAGATCGAGTCGAGGCGGCCGGGAAACTTGCGTTCCCACTCCTTCAGCATCAGTCCCACCTGCTTGCGCTGGAGGTTCTCCTGCGAGCCGCAGAGCGTGCACGGGATGAGCGGGAACTGCCGGTACTCCGCGTAGGCGGCGAGGTCGCGTTCGCGCACGTAGGCGAGCGGCCGGATCACGACATTCTTCCCGTCGTCCGAGACGAGCTT
>CAZIZD010000550.1:0-2219 GCA_964543615.1 uncultured Alcaligenaceae bacterium
CACCCAGAGCGCAATCATCGGCAGGTTGAGCACGACCAGCATGAGGTTGCCGATCCACATGCTGACGATGAGGCCCCAGAAGAGCTTGGGGTTGCTCGTCATGACCTGCGGCCCGGGCTGGATGCTGTGGATGGTCATGGCGCCCACCATCAGCGCCATCACCGCATTGGGCGGAATGCCGAGCGTCAGCAGGGGGATGAACGACGTCTGCGCGCCCGCGTTGTTGGCGCTCTCGGGACCCGCGACGCCCTGGATCGCGCCCTTGCCGAACCGCGACGGGTCCTTGGCGAGCTTCTTTTCGATGGTGTAGGAGGCGAATGCCGAGAGCAGCGCACCGCCGCCCGGCAGGATGCCCAGCACGCTGCCGATCCCGGTACCACGCACGATGGCGGGAAATGCCTCCTTGAAGTCCGCCCACTTGAGCCACAGGCCCGACACGTTCTTGGTGAAGACCTCGCGCTTCTCCTTCTGCTCGAGGTTGATGATGATCTCCGCGAAGCCGAAGAGACCCATCGCGACCGTCACGAAGCCGATGCCGTCCGACAGTTCCGGGATGCCCAGCGAGTAACGCTGCAGCCCGGAGTTGACGTCGGTGCCGACGATGCCGAGCAGCAGCCCGAGCAGGATCATGCCGATTGCTTTCACGAGCGATCCGCTTGCGAGCACCACCGCGGCAATGAGGCCCAGCACCATCAGGGAGAAGTACTCTGCGGGGCCGAACTTGAGCGCGACTTCCGCGAGCGGCGGCGCGAACGCCGCAATGAGCATCGTCGCGAACGTGCCCGCGATGAACGAGCCGATGGCCGCGACCGCGAGCGCCTTGCCGGCCTGGCCTTTGCGCGCCATCTGGTAGCCGTCGATACATGTCACCACCGAGGACGACTCGCCCGGCAGGTTGACGAGGATGGCCGTGGTCGATCCGCCGTACTGCGCGCCGTAGTAGATGCCGGCGAGCATGATCAGCGCCGAGACCGGCGGCAGCGCGTACGTGATCGGCAGCAGCATGGCGATCGTCGGCACGGGACCGATGCCCGGCAGAACGCCGATGAGCGTCCCGAGCAGCACGCCGAAGAA
This sequence comes from uncultured Alcaligenaceae bacterium, assembly GCA_964543615.1. Classification (GTDB taxonomy): domain Bacteria; phylum Pseudomonadota; class Gammaproteobacteria; order Burkholderiales; family Casimicrobiaceae; genus VBCG01. The sequence continues at coordinate 1,075 of CAZIZD010000550.1, forward strand.
GGCGTACAGCAGGTTCTGCAGGCTGATGGCGACCTGTGCGCCGATGAGGAGGTTGTTGAGAAGATCCATTGCCATTACCTCGCGAACCAGGGCCACACGGGAAGCTGCAGCTGCAGGCCCCACGCGAACGCAACGACGGTGAATGCAGCGATGAGAACGGAAGCGATGACGGCCTCCTTCCAGCGGAACTCGTCACTTGCCGTGCTCGACACGATCACGAGCAGCACCGTCGCGATAGCAAGCCCGAGGACCGGCGCCGCGAGGCCGAAGACGACCACGCTGCCGATGACGACGAGCAGTGGCTTGGGCGAGGCGAACAAGATCGGCGTTCCCTGGAGGCGCAGCGCCCGCAGCGACAGGAATGCGCCGAGTGCGATGAGAAGCGCTCCTAGGGCGCGCGGGAAGTATCCCGGGCCCATGCGTCCGGCGGTGCCCGCCGGGTAGTTGAGCGCGATGATGATCGCTGTCGCGCCAAACACGATGTACAGGACTCCCGCCCAGAAGTCCTTGGGATGCTTGATGAACGTCATCTCTCCTCCGCACGTGGTCGCACCGCGGGCGCGGCGCGCCGCCCGGGTTTACTCCCGGTCGCGGGCATGAGGTTAGGGGCTGCGGGCGCAGATGTCTAGGATTGGTGCTTAGGCAGGCTCGAAGGGTATGTGGCGAATGCAACAAAAAGAGCGGCGCCTCGCGGCGCCGCCCTGGGGTTACTTCTGGTCCCTGCGGGACGCGCTTACACGCCGTTCTTGGCGCGCAGCTCCTTGAAGTACTTGTCGAGGTGGGCCGCCTGGACGCGCTGCTGCAGCTGCGGCTTGACCTCGTCGAACGACGGGATCTTGGCTTCGCGGACGTCCTCCACGAGGATCACGTGATAGCCGAACTGGGTCTGCACGGGCGTGGGCGTGAACTTGCCCTTCGGCGTCGCGATCATCGCGTCGCTGTACGGCTTGACGAAGCCGCCCGGGGCGTTCCAGTCGAGGTCACCGCCGCGGTCCTTGCTGCCCGGGTCCTTCGAGCGCGCCTTGGCGAGGTCGTCGAACTTCGCGCCCTTCTGGAGCTCGGCGATGATGGTCTTGGCGTCGCCGTCGGTCTCGACCAGGATGTGCTTGACCTTGTATTCCTTGTCGCCCATCTGCGCCTTGATC
>CAZIZD010000551.1:0-2218 GCA_964543615.1 uncultured Alcaligenaceae bacterium
GCCCGGCCGAAGGCCGCAATCGGTGCGGCTCCGACGGCCCCTTTGCGCCTTGGCGGTAAAATGGCGGCCTTTTCGCAACCGACACGGACTCTTTGCCATGATCACCGCCCGCCTCGCCGCCGCCGCGGCGCTCGCCTTCGCAACTTCCATTGCTCTCGCGCAGACGCCCGCGCCCGCCGCGGCGCCCGCGCCCACGGCCGCCGAGATCGCCGCGGTCATGGATGCGTCGAAGTGCGAGAAGCCGGACCCCCATCCGGGACGTCTCGCCTCGCCCGAGAAGATGCGCGGCTGGAACCGCAGCGTGCAGGCGTGGCAGGAGTGCATGAAGCAGTACATCACCGGCATCCAAACCAAGGCCGACGCCGCGGTGAAGGCCGCGAACGCGGCGGTGGCGGAGTCCAACAACGCGATCTCCGCCTATAACGCCGTGGTGAGGGACCTCCAGGGGCAGGCCGACGCAGCCAAGTAGGGCGGACTCAAGTCCGCCGGGTTGCACATGTCGGGCTGAAGCCGGACGTGCGCACACGTCCTACTGCACCAGCGTGCGCTCGACATCGGCGACCTTGCCGTCGACGCACGTGAAGACCGTGCGCATCGACGGATCGCCGGCGGCCGGATCGTAGGAATAGCGCCGGGGCGCGTTCACGCCGCCGGGCGCCTGCGCGCCGGGCGTGGCCTGCGTCGCCTCGAGCGGCTCCTCGCGATCGGCAGTTCCGATCTCCGCGAAAACGTGCTCGCAGTAGCGCCCCGGCAGCACGAACTTGCGATTCTGCGCGCCCTTGATCGACGGGTTCTGCGGCACCGCGGACGCGGCCGTCGGGGCGTTGGCCGCCGGCGGCTTGGCGGCGGCCTTGGCTGGCGGAGGGCTGGTGTCGACCCTCGTCCACGCGACGTTGGGACCTGCGAATCCCACGAGCAATGCGCCGTCCTTCGCCTCGTAGCGCCAGACTTCGGTCGCATCTTCGCGCGCCCCGGCCGGGCGGATCTCGTCTGGCGCCCCTCTGGCGCGCAGCACCCAGCGCTTGGGCATGCCCTTCAGGACCCGCGCGGTGCGTGCGGCCTCCTCCCACGCGGAGGTGTCCTCGCGCGGCTCCGCCTTCGGCAGCTCGACGCTGCGTCCGGCCGTGCCCTTTACGCATGGCGCGTCCTGGTACGTGACGTTGCCCTCGGAGTCGACGCACTTCACGATGGACTGCGCCAAGGCAGGCGTGCCGAGAACCGCGAGGAGACACGGCAGGAGATGCGCGAGGCTTGCGCGAACCATTGCGCTATGATGCCAAAATGGGCTGCGCCCCGCGACCTGCTGCGGCCCGCGCGCCCCGCTCGATCCTGTCCGTCATGCCCGCACGCGCCCTTTCCCGAGCGGCCCCGCTCACCGATTCGACGGCCGAAGGCACGGCGCGCGCGATTGCCGTCGCGGTGCGCGACGGCTTCGACCGTCACTATGCGCTCTTCCGCGAATGCGCGCGGGCCGCGCAGTCGTACTTCGAGGCCGGCGACTGGCTCGCCATCCGCCAGGTCGGCGGCGACCGGATCGACTATTACGATCGCCGCGTGCTGGAGACCGTCGAGCGCATCGAGCGCGAGTACCGCTCGGCGGGGCTCGAGGCCGACGCGCTGTGGGAGCGCGTGAAGCTGCATTTCATCGGCCTCCTCATCGACCACAAGCAGCCCGAGTGCGCGGAGACGTTCTTCAACTCGGTCTCATGCAAGATCCTGCACCGCACGTACTTCCACAACCGCTTCATCTTCGTGCGCCCGGCCATCTCGACCGAGCACATCGAGGCCGATCCGCCCACGTACCGCAGCTACTATCCCAAGGCCGACGGGGTGCGCGCCGCGCTGGTGGACATCGTGCTCGACTTCGCGCTGCGCACGCGCTTCGCGGATTTCCGCCGCGACGTTCGCAACATCCTGCGCGCGTTTCGCGCGCGCGCACCCCGTCCGTATCGCCTCGAGGCCAACCACCAGGTGCAGATGCTGTCGTCGCTCTTCTTCCGCGACAGGACGGCCTACGCGGTCGGGCGCGTGGTCAACGGCATGAGCAACGTGCCCTTCGCGGTCGCGCTCAAGCACGACGCACAGGGCCGTCTGTACGTCGACGCGATGCTCGTCGACGACAAGGAGCTGGCGCTCCTCTTCTCCGCCAACCGTTCCTACTTCCTGGTGGACATGGAGGTGCCCTCGGCGTACGTCGACTTTCTCTCCAGCATGATGC
>CAZIZD010000552.1:0-2170 GCA_964543615.1 uncultured Alcaligenaceae bacterium
TCGAAGCGGCTGAAGAACGGCGGCGGCGCCTCGTGCAGGTTGACGAGCACGGCCGCGGGGCCGTCGTGCTCGAGGCGATGATCGACCCACACGGGCGTTTCGCCGGCGAGCGGGCTGTCCATGCGGCAATGGGGAAGGAATCCCGTGGCCGGCGCGATCCACAGCAGCCGGTCGAGCGCGTCCGTGGTCTGCGCATCCGGTGTCAGCACGCGCACGCTGCCGTGCGCGGCCGCGGCCTTGGCGACGATGCGCGCCGCGATCGCGAGGCGATCTCCGACGCGCGTGTAGAAGTCGATCGTCGTCACGCGATGGCGCACATCAGGGGGCGGGATTCTCGCGCGCCAGGAGCCACGTGGTGAGCAGCGGCACGGGGCGGCCCGTCGCGCCCTTCTCCTTGCCGTCTTTCCACGCGGTGCCGGCGATGTCGAGATGCGCCCAGTCGTACTTGCGCGCAAAGCGCGACAGGAAACATGCGGCGGTGATGCTGCCGCCCGCACGGCCCGCGATGTTCGCGAAATCCGCGAAGTTGCTCGAGAGGCCCTCCTGGTAGTCCTCCCACATAGGGAGCTGCCATACGCGGTCGTAGGAGTCGTCGCCTGCGAGCGTGAGCGCGCGCGCGAGCGCTTCGTTGTTGCTGAAGAGTCCGCTCGCGACGTGACCGAGCGCGATCACCATCGCCCCGGTGAGCGTGGCGATGTCCACCACGGCCTCGGGCTCGTAGCGCTCGGCGTACGTGAGCGCATCGGCGAGGACCAGTCGGCCTTCGGCGTCGGTGTTGAGCACCTCGATCGTCTGGCCCGACATGCTCGTGAAGATGTCGCCCGGCTTGGTCGCGCGGCCCGACGGCATGTTCTCGCAAGCCGGGATGAGGCCCACGAGGTTGACCTGCGCCTTGAGCTCCGCCACGGCGCGGAACGTGCCGAGCACCGACGCCGCGCCGCACATGTCGAACTTCATCTGGTCCATGTCGGCGCCGGGCTTGAGCGAGATGCCGCCGGTGTCGAACGTGATGCCCTTACCCACGATCACGCAGGGCTTCTGCTGCTTGCGCTGCGACTGCATGTACTCGAGCACGATGAAGCGAGGCGGCTCGTCGCTGCCGTTGGTCACGGAAAGGAAGGAGCCCATCTTGAGCTCCTCGATCTCCTTGCGCTCGAGCACCTTGACGTGCACGTCCGGGAATTCCACGCCCAACTGCTTCGCGCGATCCGCGAGGTACGTGGGCGTGCAGACGTTGCCGGGCAGGTTGCCCAGGTCGCGCGCGAAGTCCATGCCGTGCGCGATGGCCATCCCCAGCGCCGCGGCCTTCTCGCCGGCCGCGAGGTCGGAACGCTGCGGCACGGACAGCGTGAGCTTGCGCAGCGGCCGCCGCACTTCCGTGGGCTGGCTTTTCATCTGCTCGAAGCGGTAGACGGCCTCCATCGCGACCACAACGGCGTGCTCGACGCGCCACACCACCTCGCGCCGCTTGACCTTCTCCTCGGTGAGGTAGATCACGGCCTCGTAGCTGCCGGTCTCGTTGAGGAGCTTGACGGCCGAGCGTATCGCGGAGCGAAACTCGCGATCGCGGAAGTCGCGCTCCTTGCCGAGGCCCACCAGCAGCACGCGGTCGGCGAGCGTGCCGCGGACGTTGTGCAGGAGGAGCGTCGCGCCGAGCTTGCCCTCCATGTCGCCACGGCGGATGATTTCGCTGATGTAGCCGTTACTCGCGCGATCGATGAGCTCCGCCGACAGCGAAAGCTTGCGATTGTCGAACACGCCCACGACGACACAGGCGCTTCGCTGCTTCTCGGGGCTGCCGCTTTTTATGGTAAATTCCATCGCGATCCCTCGTCTCCCGCTCCTACGTATTGTTAGGCTTACAGGTCGTGCCGCGCATTATCGGCAAATCTCCCTCAAAAAGTCAAAAATTTTCCCGGCGTCATGATTTTCAGGCGTAGCCTGGTGCGCGAGCTCACCGCGACGGCAATCGGCCTGTTCGTGGTGCTGCTGGCCATCCTGTTCACCCAGTCGGTGATCCGGATCCTCGCCCGCGCCGCGGGCGGCACCGTCGCGGCGGACGGCGTGCTCGCGCTGATCGGCTTCAACGCGATGTTCTATCTCAACATCCTGCTGTCGGTCGCGCTGTTCCTCACGGTGCTGCTCACGCTCTCGCGCTGGTACCGGGACA
>CAZIZD010000553.1:0-2167 GCA_964543615.1 uncultured Alcaligenaceae bacterium
TGCAGCCGCATGCTCCATGCTCAGGCGACGATCTCGTTCTGCATCGCCCAGAGCGCAGCCGCGGCGCGCGTCGACACGCCGATCTTGGTGTACGCGTGCTGGATGTGGTGATCGGCGGTCTTGGCGGAGATGAAGAGCCGTTCGGCGATCTGCCGGGTGGTGAGACCTTTCGCAGCGAGCTGAAGGACCTCCGCCTCGCGGTCGGACAGTCCGCCCGGACGCGGCACGCGCGTCGATCGTGCGGGCCTGGGCGAATCGTGGCCGGTCGCCTGCAGCACGGCCTGCGTGGCGCGAGAGTCCAGCACACCGGAGGATGCAAGCGCGCGCAGCTCGGCCGCGGCCTGCTCCGGCGCAAAAGCCGCGCGATCGGCGCGCTCGGTGGTGAGCCCCACGTAAACGTCGGCCGCGGCGAGCACGCACGCCGCCGAGCCTGAGGCATCGTTGCGCGTTCGCTTGTGATAGCCGGAAGCGTCTGCCTTCTCGTGGTGCGCCGAGGCGACCGGCGCGAGCACCGCGAGCGCCGGCGAGCGCCGCAGCATCTGCTCGGTGAGCATGGTGTGGCGCTCGACGCGATCGAACTCCGAGCGGGTGAGCTTGCCGGGCTTGTCCCAGATCGAGTTCGGGATCGCGGTGGTGCCAAAGTCGTGCAGCAGCGCGGCCCGTCGAATCGTCCTGACCTCGTCTTCCCCGTGACCGATGCGCCTCGCTGCATCGGCGGCGAGCTGGGCGCACCGGCGACTGTGCCCGCCCATGTAGGGGGACTTGAGATCGATGAAGTCGGCGGCAACCTCCAGCGCATTGTCGAGATCCGCCCCATCGAGCGTCCGCCGCGGCAGCGGCTCCAACTCGAGCACGGCGTCCCAAGGGTCGAGCTGCGCAAGCCGATCGAGCCATCGGCCGCCGTTCGCCACGAACAGGTCGGCCAGCGCAGGATCGTAGGTGCGGTCGCGACGCTCGCGCGCGGCCTCGATGGCGCGCGCGGGCGAGAAGAGCCGCGCGATGGCCTCCATGTCGTGGCTCAAGTGCACCACACGCATCGCGAGCGGAATCGCCTCGCCGCTCGCACCGGAGGGGAAGCCCTTGCCGTTCCAGCGCTCGAACGTGAATCGAAGCGCATGGCGCACGTTGTCGCCGAACGCCAGCCGGCGCGCGAGCATGTCGCCGACCTCGCATCCGGACGAGAAGTTGACCGCGATCCAGTCGTGCACGCCGGCGTGAAGCGCCTCGACGATCTTTCCGTGCGTCTCCGGCGGGTGACCCGCGGTGGCGAACGCAACCACGTCACGCATGACCTCGGCCGGATCGGCAGCGTCGTGCACCAGCGTTCGCGCGCGAATCGCTATCTCGTCGCCGAACACGGTGGCCACTTCGTGCGCGTGTCCCGTGCAGCCGATGTAACGGAGCAAGGCCGCCCAGTAGACCGTGTCTTGCGTCTCGCGCGAGAAGCCGGCGTGCTCGCTCATCCACGAGGCGAGCAGGCAGGAACGCAGCTGCGACTCGAGCGGCTGGCCGAATGCGTTGTCCTGCGCCAGCGCAAGCGTGGCGACGAATTCCCCGAGCCTCAGGGGTGGCGCAAAAATGGGGAGTTCTCCCGATGTCGTAGCGGACGGTCCCGGGAATGATAGGCCCACACGATCCATCCCGCGACCGTGACCTAACGGGAGACAGAATTGTACGAGACAGACACCATCAAGGTCGGCATCGTCACCGACCGCACCGGTCCCCTTGGCCTCCTGGGCAACGCCAACGCGAACATCGCGCGACTGGTGGTCGACGACCTCAACGCCTCGGGCGGCCTGCTGGGGCGGCGCGTCGAGCTCATCGTCGAGGACAGCGCCAGCGACGACCGCGTCGCCGCTGCGGGGGCGGCCAAGCTCGTGCGCGAGGACAACGTCCACGTGCTGCTCGGCGGCATCTACAGCTCGACCCGGCAAGCGATCAAGGGCCCGGCGGTCGTCGAGGGCCGCAAGCTCTACATCTACCCGGAACAGTACGAGGGCGAGGAAAGCGACCCGCTCATCTTTTGCACAGGCCCGGTCCCCGCGCAACAAGTCGACTCGCTGATTCCCTGGCTCATGGAGCAGATGAACGCACGCCGCTTCTACCTGCCGTCCGCCGACTACATCTGGCCGCGCGTGATGAACGCGCGCGTCCGACGCGCGGTCAC
>CAZIZD010000554.1:0-2163 GCA_964543615.1 uncultured Alcaligenaceae bacterium
CGCATCGTGCTGGGCGCGCACGCGGGCGAGGCGACGGGCATCGCCCCGCTGATCGACGACATCATCGCGGCCAACGAGCGCGCCGGCGCCATCATCCGCCGCGCGCGCGGTCTGGCCGGACCGAGCCGCGGCGCGCGCAAGCCCGTGGACCTCAACGGCATCGTGGCCGAGGCCTGCGACATTCTCGCGAGCGACGCGCTCCTGCACGGCGCCGTGCTGTCGTCCCGGCTGGCCCCGTCGCCGTGCCCCGTCGCCGCCGAGCGAATCGAGCTCGTGCAGGTGTTCCTCAACCTCGCCGGCAATGCGCTCGACGCCGTGGCCTGCGTGGCGGCGGGAACGAGGTCGGTCGACATCGACGTGGTGGCGGCACGCGGGGATTCCTACGTCGTGGCCGTGACGGACACGGGACCCGGCATCCCCTCGCACGTGCTGCCGCGCGTGTTCGAGCCCCTGGTCTCGACCAAGGCGGACGGGCTCGGACTCGGGCTCGAGATCGTGAGCTCCATCGTGGCGGCGCACGGCGGCCGGACGTGGGCCGGCAACAACCGGGACGGCGGGGCGCATTTCATCGTCGCGCTGCCTAAGGCGCGTGTCGAGCCGTCCACCCCGCAGGTGCCGCAGCGACTGTGCTAACGTCCCGCCTTGATCACTAGTTCAATTTCGTCGGGGTGACCGGTTTGGGGCAGGGCAGGGTGTTCGTGGTCGACGACGATGCAGCGGTCCGCAAGGGGCTCGTGCATCTCCTCGAGGCGATGGGATACGCGGCGATCGCGCACGGGGACGGGCCGTCGTTCCTGCGCGCGGTGGACGACGAGGCGCCATCCTGCGCGCTGATCGACCTCTGCCTGCCCGATATGCCCGGCCTCGACGTGCTTGCTTCGCTACGCGATGCGCGCGTAGACATTCCGGTGATCCTCATGGCCGGACACCCCGAGGTCCAGGACTGCGTGCGCGCCATGAAGGAAGGGGCGATCGACTTCCTTGCCAAGCCCCTGCACAAGGACGACCTTCTTCCGGCGATCCGCACCGCTCACCTCGCGAGCATCAATGGCCAGCGGATGCGCAGCCAGTCGCGGCGCGCGAGCGAGCTCCTCGCGGCGCTGACCGTGCGCGAGCGCCAGGTGCTGGCACTCGTGCTCGAAGGACGGCGCAACAAGGAGATTGCGTCCACCCTCGAGAGCCAGGAAGCGACCGTCAAGGTGCATCGCTCGCGGCTCATGCGCAAGCTCGGCGTGCGCTCCGTTCCGGAGCTCGTGCAGCTTTCCGACTGCGGCAATCTCGCGGAACTGGTGCGGCGCGACCGCTCGCTGCCTGCGGCCGCACACGTCGACGCCGATGCACCAGCGCCGGCGCAAGCCGCGCACTCGCCCGACCTCGAAAGTGCGTGGCTCGCGGCCAACGGCTCCTGGTCGGGATTCACCTGGACACCGCGCGTCGCGAACACGCGGCTCTCCGACGCCTGACCGTGGACCGCTGCTAACGCCAGGGGTGCGGCGGGGGCGGCCTGAACGACGGCGAACCCCACCCGTCCCACTGCGACCGTCCGGCGTACCACGGGCGCCCGCGGTAATGCAGATCCCAGTAGGGTCCCACCGAGAACGTGACGACCGGCGTGCCGCGCCGCGACACGTTGCTCAAGTACGCGGAGTGAACCCAGCCGCGGCTGCGGCCGCTCGCGACGTCGCACCACCGCCACGAGCTCGTGCATCCGAACACGCGCACGCGCGTTCCCGCGGGGAGCCACGTCACGACCGGGAACACGCGATCGGGCCCAGCGCGCATGTTGACGTTGCGGTTGACCACGACTTGCGCCTGCGCGAAAGCGGGGAAGGCTGCGAGCAGCGCGAACGTGAAAGCGGCAATGCAGGAACGGATCATGGAGCTACGGTAACCGACCGCCGGGCGCGGCGCAACGCAGCCAAGGTTTACTTCGCTGCCGTCTTACCGCGGCCGGTCAGCGCGTCGATGCGCTCGATCACGTAGGGGAAGAACGGGTTGGAGGACATGCGCAGGAGCGAGTCCATGCTCACGAGAAGAAGGCCTCGCTCCCCGCGCGCCGCGAGCGAGCCCAGGTGCAAGCCATAGTCCTCCTTGCCGTCGGGGTGCGTCCCGTACAGCGAATCGTCGAGCGGGAACGGAATGGCGAGGTGCGAAAGCGAGAAC
>CAZIZD010000555.1:0-2157 GCA_964543615.1 uncultured Alcaligenaceae bacterium
GCTCGACGAGTTGCTTCCGCTCTTCTCTCAGCCCTCAGCCCTCAGCCCTCAGCCCTGAGGCTCGACGATGCATCAAAGCTTCCTCACCCACGCCAACAAGCGCTACCTCTGGGTAGGCCTCATCCTGCTGCTCGGCGCGCTCATCGCCTACTTCTGGCACGATCCCATCGGACCGCCGAACGGCGGCACGTGGCTCGGCTACACGCTCGGCTCGATCGGCGCGCTGCTGATCTTCTGGCTGATGGCGTTCGGGATCCGCAAGCGCACGTACTCCAATCGCGTCGGCTCGTTGCGCGGCTGGCTCTCGGCACACGTCTACCTCGGCACGGCGCTGCTGCTCGTGGCGCTGCTGCACACCGGATTCCAGTTCGGCTGGAACCTGCACACGCTCGCGTTCACGCTGATGACGCTCGTGATCTTCTCGGGCTTCTTCGGCGTGTTCGCCTACCTGCGCTATCCGAACCTGATGACGCGCAACCGCGACAACGCGACGCGCGCCGCCATGCTCGACGAGATCTACGAGCTGGACCAGAACGCGCTCGCGCTGGCCGACGGCATCGACCCGAAGATCCACGCGATCGTGCTGCGCTCGATCGAGCGCACGCGGCTCGGCGGCGGCGTGTGGTCGCTGGTCGCGGCACGCGACGATTCCGACTCGGCGCTCGCGGGCGCACGCAAGATGCTCGAGGCGCGCGACAAGAAGGGCGGGCAGCCGCTCACGGGCGAGCCGCAGACGAAGGACATGCCGACCATGTTCGCGATGGTCGACTTCCTGGCCGGCAAGGCGGACGACCGCCAGGCCGAGGCGCTGCGCAAGCTGATCGACATCCTGTCGCGCAAGAAGTCGCTGGCCACGCGCGTCGCGCGCGACATCCAGTTCCAGTCGCTCATGGAGCTCTGGCTGTATTTCCACGTGCCGCTGTCGTTCGCGCTGCTGGCGGCGCTGACCGGGCACATCCTGGTGGTGTTCTTCTACTGGTAGTGCACGGTTCTTCGGGTCGGCGCCGACGGCGGGTTCGGGGCTGACAGGGATTCGCGATCCACGGGGTGGGGTAGCCGATGCGTTGGCTGATTCGACGCGTAATAAAGAAAGGGAAGGGCTCGGTCTCGTACGAGGAAGACGTCCATTTCGGGGACGTCCTCACGATCGGCCGCGGCTCGGACCAGGCGATCTTCATCCCCGACCTGCGCGTGGCGCTCGACCATGCGAAGGTGACGGCGCTCGGCAACGGCCAGTACAAGATCGAATCGCTGATCCTCGCCGGCATCCGCGTCAACAACGACATCACCTACGCCACCACCGTCGGCCCCGGCGCGATCGTCGAGATCGGCACGACGCGCATCCAGCTGCTCGAGCCGCCGGTCGACCACGATGCCGGCGTCGAAGTCAGCACGATCGACAAGGCCGAGCTGAAGGCGCTGAAGGACGCGAAGGCGCTGCCCACGTCGCTGGCGCAGACCTGGCTGTCGAAGCGGCGCCCGTCGTGGATCGTGTTCACGCTCGTCGCGCTGCTGTTCGTGGGGCTGCCGCTCGCGGCGCACTTCACGCCGACGTTCCGCAAGGTGCTGCACGACATCCCCGGCGTACCGAGCCAGGACCAGTGGCAGGCCGGCGACCTCGCGCCCGCGCACCACTACTTCGGCAGCGAATGCACGACCTGCCACCAGGTGCCGTTCCGCTGGGTGAAGGACGAGGCCTGCGCGAAATGCCACGCCGGCACGCCGGCGCACGCCGACCCGGTGAAGTTCAACCTGCCCGAGCTCGGGGATGCGCGCTGCGCGCACTGCCACCGCGACCACAACGGGCCGAACGGCCTCGTGATCCAGGACCAGGTGCTCTGCGCCGACTGCCACCACGACCTCAAGGCGCGCACGAAGAACGCTTCGGCGCTCGTGGACGTCGGCGACTTCGCCGCGCAGCATCCGGAATTCCAGATCGACCTGCCGGCCTGGGACGCGAACGGCAACTTCAAGCCGGTGCGCACGCTGCTGTCGCAGCCGGGCATCAAGGAAGCGTCGGGGCTGAAATACCCGCACGACGTGCACCTGGACCCGAAGGGCATCAAGAGCCCGAACGGCAACCGGATCCTGACCTGCGACAGCTGCCACAAGCCCGAGCCGGGCGGCGCGCGCATCATGCCGGTCGACTACGAGACG
>CAZIZD010000556.1:0-2157 GCA_964543615.1 uncultured Alcaligenaceae bacterium
GATCGCTTCGCCGTCGGCGTCGAGCGCGCGCCGCGGGACGCCGCCCGGGGGCGCGTGCGGCCCCCGCAGCCACGCCGCCGTTGCGAGCGCGGCTGCGCCGACGATGCCCGTCGCGATGAAGGCCCGGCGCTTCATGCTTGCCATCGATCCACGGTAACGGCGTCGCCTAGAGCAATCAACCTAATGGGAGAGGGCCATGGCGGGCCACGGCCTGCTAGACTCGACGGGCCGTTCATCCTGCCATCGCCCAGTGGCCGAACCAGGTACTTCCATCAGTGCAAGCGACGCGCTCGTGCGGGAGCTCGCACGCGTGACGCGCCTGCACGACGAGCGGCGCAACAACCCGATCCTCGCGGGATCCCTCGAGCGCCTGGCCGACTGGCAGTCGCGCCGACTGCGCATGACGTACGCGGATCTCGCCGCCGACCCGCGTTACGCGGCAGCGGTGCAGTTCTTCCAGCAGGACCTCTACAGCGGCGCCGATTACGCGCAGCGCGACGCCGACCTCGCGCGCGTCGTGCCTCTTCTCACCAAGATGCTGCCGGAAGGCGTGATTGCAACCGTGGCGCTCGCCATGGAGCTCAACGCGCTCTCGCAGGAGCTCGACCGGGTGCTGCTCTCGCGCCTGCCGCGCGCCGACGCGTACTTCACGGTGGCGGAATACTGCAAGGCCTACCGGCGCGCGGGCAACTTCCCGCTGCGGCGCAGGCAGATCGCGCTCATCGTCGAGATCGGCTCGGCCCTCGACCGTTACGTGCGCAAGCCCTTCATCCGCACGGGCCTTGCGATGATGCGCCAGCCCGCGCGCATGGCGGGCCTCGGCGTGCTGCAGGACTTCCTCGAGCGGGGATTCTCCGCGTTCCACACCATGCACGGCGCGGATGAGTTCCTGCGCACGATCGAGGAGCGGGAGACCCACATCATGGACTCGATCGCAGGCGGGGCGAGCGACGCGTTTGCCGACCCGCTCGCGTTCCGCATGTCGCAGCCGTCGCAGCCGGGCGGCTAGGCGCGCCTAAGCGTCCAGCGCCTTGTCGAGCTGGGCATGGATCTCGCGCTCGAGCGCGGGCTTGAGCGGCGTCAGGAGCCATCCGAGACTCACTTCGAGCGCGATGCGGTCCTTGCCCACGCTCATGTGCCCGCTCAGTCCGCTGCGCTCGAACTCGATGCGGTCGCCGTTCCACTCGTAGTCGAGCTCGAAGCGCTTGTTCAAATCCTTCGCGATCTTCTCGGCCGCGGCCTTCGCCTTCTTGTGCGGCAGGTCGTGCTTGCGAACGATGGAAATCGTAGCCATATCAGTCTCCGGAAGCGCGTGAGTATAGTGCGGCCCGTGGAAGGAAACATCGCCTCTCTCTTCGTTGCGCAACTCGCGCATCCGGAGCGGGTGCTGTATCGCCATCACGCGGGCGGGACATGGCAGGACGTGACCGCCGCCGATGTCGCGCGGGAGAGCGGGCGCTGGCAGGCCGCGTTCCGGCGCGAAGGGCTGCAGCGCGGCGACCGCGTGGCACTTTGCGTGCGCAACGGCACCACCTGGGTCGCGATCGACCTCGCGGCGCTCGGGCTCGGGCTCGTGGTGGTGCCCCTCTATGTCGACGACAACGCCGAGAACGTCGCGTGGTGCGTCGCGCATGCGCAGGCGAAGCTGCTCGCGGTCGAAAGCTCGCGGATTGCCGATGGCCTGCGACGGGTTCCGGATGCAACCCTTCCGCCGATCGTCGTACTGCGGCCCGCTGCGGACGAGGCGGGCATGACGGCAGCCGGCTTCCTGCCCGCCGAGGCGCCGCCACCCGTGGTGGAAGCGCTGCCGCCCGACACGCTCGCGACCATCTGCTTCACCTCGGGGACGTCGGGACGGCCCAAAGGCGTGATGCTCTCGCACGGCAACATCCTCGCCAACGTCGAGTCGTGCCGCGCGACCGGCATGGCGCGCCCCGACGACGTGTTCCTCTCGGTGCTGCCGCTTTCGCACATGTTCGAGCGCACCGGCGGCTACTACCTTCCGCTCGCCATCGGCGCCAAGGTCGCGTACTGCCGCGGAATCGCGCACCTCGCGCAAGATCTCAAATCGCAGGCGCCGACGGTGTTCTTCGCGGTGCCCCGCATCTTCGAGCGTTTCAGCGCGAAAATCGCTGAGTCGCTCGCGGCATCGCCCGT
>CAZIZD010000557.1:0-2153 GCA_964543615.1 uncultured Alcaligenaceae bacterium
CGGCCAGCTTGACGGCGCGGGCCTTCTGCGAAAGATGCGGCGCGTGCTCCACCTGCAGGTCCTTGCGCCGCTGCTTGGTGTGCGTCTTGTCGTCCGTGACCTCGACCACGATGCCGGCGATCTCCTCGCCGAACCGCGTGGCGATGTCCTCGCGCGTGGTCTTCGTGTCCTCGATCGTGTCGTGAAGGATCGCGGCGACGAGCGTTGCGACGTCGTCCACGTCGCCTTCGGCCATCAGCACGTGCGCAAGCGTCAGCGGATGGTTGATGTAGGGCGTGGCATTCGCATCCTTGCGCCGCTGGTCGCGGTGACGGTCGGCGGCGAACGCGGCGGCGTCGACGATCATGCGGACATCATCGCGAGAGCTCATGGACTCTCCTGTTCGTGGGAATTGGTGCCGGTAGAGGGAGTCGAACCCCCGACCTTCGCATTACGAAGCCGCCAAGACCCTCCCGAACGCGCGGCGCTCACAGTGTAGCAAGTTTCTGGTTTGCGCCCGAAATTAGAGGCGAGTGCAGAATTTTTGCAGATCGCACCGCCCATCGCACTGCGATGCGATGCCCGCTTTTCGCTGCAGATTCTGCGCGTTATTTTCCCAATCGTCGCGATGATGCCTATCGCTAACGTGGTCAGAAAGGGGAAGTCGAAATGCCTGAGGGAAACAACGCGGCGGCCGCCGCCCAAGCAATCGAGGCGCACACGGAAGAGGCGAGTGTCCTGATCAGCAGCGCTGCCAGTCAGATCAACGCTCTCGTCCCGATGATGCGGCACCACGCTGTGCAGATGCTGCACGGGAAGTCAGAAGAGCAGCCTGGTCACGAGGCCGCGCTCGACTGCCTGTTGAGGCGCATCGAGCATTTGAGCGGCTGCATCATGGAGATGGCGGAAGGCGACGTCTCGGAGATTCTCCGCGACGGAGTGACCTGCGAGCTCTGGCCCTAGTGCCCCGGCTCGGCGGTCTGCAACTGCTCGAGCACAACACGCCCGACCCCTTCGCGAACCGCCCCCAGGGACAAGCGGTAATCGCGGAGCGCACTCTCCATGCGCTCCGCGCCTTCCTCCGTTCCGTCGAACGCCTTTGCGCACTCCATGACGCGATCGGCGTTCTGAACGAGACGCTCGACCACAGCCTGCGCATCGGGCGCCCGGAAGGCAGCCACGGCGGCTGCGCCGAGCGGGGCGAGCGTTGCATTGAGTGTGTCGAGCACGCGCTCTCGTATGGCGTCCGTCAAAGCGAACATCGCTTATCCTCGGCTCATTGCGGTATTCAGTGACAGAGCGGCCTCTCGCGCTATCTGGCGCGCGGTGCGGCCGTCCACGGTGCCTTGCACGTTGATGGTCTGGTGTACCGTCACAGAGGAGCCCCCCATCTTCGCGAGCTGGTGGTTCGGCACGACCGCGGAACCGCGCGGCAGTTGGAGGAGCTCGGGGCCGCGCTCGCCGACCATGGCCCACCCGCCCGGGTGAAAGGCGGTGCCGTTCGCGTACGGGTACGGCCCGGGCGGAATGACGCTTCCGGCCGTGCCGTAACCCAGCCCACCGCCCGTATTGACTCCCAAGAAACGCAAGCCGATGCTGAGCAAGAGATCGAGCCAATTGTTGCCGGTCGTCGTCCCGCCGCTCGCGCTGCCCCCAAAGAGCTTCTCGGCGAGATTCTGCGCAGCGATGCGCGACACACTCGCCACGATCGCCTTTTCCATGTCGAGGAAGGCTTCCTTCGCGGTCTTTGCACCAGTCGCCACATCGGTGAGGAAGTCAGCGAAGGCGCTCTCGGCGATCTTCTCAAACTCGCGACCGACCAGGTTCGTGCCCGCCGCGAGCCGCGCGACTTCGACACGAAGCGCCTCGGCTTGCACGCGCGCCTTTTCTCCGGCGGCGCCGCCGATAGAGTTGGAGATCGACTCGTAGATCTCTGCCCGCTGCCGAAGGTCCGAGATCGCGCCGGCGTTCAAGTTGCTCAACTTGGACAGGAACTCCAGCTCGGTCAGGTTGCCCGCCGCGCGTTCGGCGTCAAGCATCCCCTGCGCGTTGCTGACCTTCTGCAGCACCAGGCCGAAATCCTCCTGCGCCCTGTTGAGCTGAAGCTGCTGCGCGATTTTTTATTGATTCGCCGACATTTGATATTTAGAGATTTGCCCTACCCGACGCTCTTC
>CAZIZD010000558.1:0-1848 GCA_964543615.1 uncultured Alcaligenaceae bacterium
GGCGCCCTGGTCGCCGACGGCCACACGCGACAGGAGGGTCGCGACGCGCGCGCTGCGATCGGGCGGCGGCATCAGGACGAGCGGTTCTTTTGCCAAAGGACGTCGCTGCGGCCCTCGGCCCGGTTGAGGACCCTTGCCAGCACGAACAGCAGGTCCGAGAGCCGGTTCAGGTAGACGCGCGACACCTGCGTGATCGCCTCTCCGGCCGCGGCGGCGATGAGCGATCGCTCCGCCCTGCGGCACACGGTGCGGGCCACGTGCGCCTGTGCCGCCGCGCGCGATCCTCCCGGAAGAATGAACTCCTTGAGCGGCGGCAGGGCGGCGTTGAAGCGCTCGACGGCGGTCTCGAGCCGCTCGACGTGTGCGTCGGTCATCGACGTGTATCCCGGTATCGAGAGCTCGCCCCCCAGGTCGAAGAGATCGTGCTGGACCGCGAGCAGGCAGGCAGCGACCGCCTCGGGCAGCGGCTCGGCGAGGAGGACGCCAATCGTCGAGTTGAGCTCGTCGACGGTGCCGATCGCGTCGATGCGCGGCGAGTCCTTCGCGATGCGCGAGCCGTCGCCCAGGCCGGTGGTGCCGGCGTCGCCGGTGCGAGTCACGATCTTGGAGAGGCGATTACCCACGGGTGCACGATGCCTTGATGGAATGCGGACGAGGGTAACCAAATCCCCAGGGAGCGGCAAGCTGCACGCCGTTTGCTACGATGATCCCGAAGAGAATCGCGAGGAGCCGAAGCATGAATCCCTACGAGCAGGATCTCGACCGCAACGGTGCGAACTACGCGCCGCTCACGCCGGTTTCATTTCTCGCGCGCACCGCCTACATCTGGCCAGAGCGCCTGGCCGTGGTCCATGGACCGCGGCGCTACACCTGGAAGGAGACCTACGAGCGATCGCGCAGGCTTGCGTCCGCGCTGGTCGCCCGCGGCATCGGCGCTGGCGATACGGTGGCGGTCATGCTCGCCAACACGCCCGAGATGGTCGAGGCGCACTTCGGCGTCCCGATGAGCGGCGGCGTGCTCAACACGCTCAACACGCGCCTCGACGCCGAAGCCATCGCCTTCATGCTCGATCACGGCGAGGCCAAGGTGCTCGTCACCGATACCGAGTTCGCGCCCGTCGTCGAGGCAGCACTCGCACGCACGCAGCGCAAGCCGTTCGTCGTCGACGTCGCGGACCCGCAGGGTCCGGGCGGCAAGCATCTCGGGACGGTCGACTACGAGGCGTTCATCGCGCAAGGCGATCCCGCGTTCGATTGGCAGCCGCCCAAGGACGAGTGGCAGGCCATCTCGCTCAACTACACGTCGGGCACCACGGGCAATCCCAAGGGTGTGGTGTACCACTACCGCGGCGCGTATCTCAACGCGCTGTCGAACATCATCGACTGGGGCATGCCGCGCCATTCCGTCTACCTGTGGACGTTGCCGATGTTCCATTGCAACGGCTGGTGCTTTGCGTGGACCATGGCGGCCAACGCGGGCACCAACGTGTGCCTGCGCAAGGTGGACGCGCAAGGCGTCTTCGACGCGATCCGCGAGCACGGGGTGACGCACTACTGCGGCGCGCCCATCGTGCACTCGATGCTGATCAACGCGCCGGACGCCATGAAGCGGGGGATCTCGCACAAGGTCTCGGCGCTGGTTGCCGCGGCCGCGCCGCCGGCGGCCGTGATCGAGGGCATGGAGCGCATGGGCTTCGACATCACGCACGTCTATGGGCTCGCCGAGACCTACGGTCCCGCCGCCGTCTGCGCGAAGCACGAGCAGTGGAACGCACTCGATATCGGCGCGCGCACCGAGCGCAACGGCCGCCAGGCGTGGCTTAACACGGCGCGGTGGGCATGACCGTT
>CAZIZD010000558.1:1858-2151 GCA_964543615.1 uncultured Alcaligenaceae bacterium
GGCGGCGGTGATCGAGGGCATGCGGAAGATCGGCTTCAACATCACGCACGTCTACGGCCTGACCGAGACCTACGGGCCGGCCGCGGTGTGCGCCAAGCATCCGGAGTGGGATGCGCTGCCGCTGGACGAGCAGGTGCGCCTGAACGGCCGGCAGGGCGTGTGGTACCACCTGCAGCAGGGCATGACGGTGATGAATCCCGACACCATGACGCCCGTGCCGTGGGACGGCGAGACGATGGGCGAGATCATGTTCCGCGGCAACATCACGATGAAGGGCTACCTCAAGAACCCCA
>CAZIZD010000559.1:0-2143 GCA_964543615.1 uncultured Alcaligenaceae bacterium
TTGAAAGGGAGATCTCGATTGTTCCACAAAGTACTGGTCGCGAACCGCGGCGCGGTGGCGGCGCGGGTGATTCGGGCCTTGCGCGGGCTCGGCGTCCGCTCGGTTGCCGTCTTCTCCGACGCCGACGCCAACGCGCGTCACACGCGCCTCGCGGACGAGGCCGTGCGCATCGGTCCGCCGCCCGCACGCGAGAGCTATCTCGTCATCGATCGCATCATCGAGGCCGCGCGGCAAACGGGCGCGCAGGCCATCCACCCGGGCTACGGCTTTCTGTCGGAAAACGAGGACTTCGCGGCCGCGTGCGAGGCCGCCGGCATCGCGTTCATCGGACCGCCGGCGTCGGCGATCCGCGCGATGGGCAGCAAGAGCGCGGCGAAGGCGTTGATGGAGAAGGCGCCGGTGCCGCTCGTTCCCGGCTATCACGGCCAGGACCAGGACCCGGCCTTGCTCGAGCGCGAGGCCGATCGCATCGGTTATCCCGTGCTGCTCAAGCCCTCGGCGGGCGGCGGCGGCAAGGGCATGCGCGTGATCGCTGCCGCGGCGGAGTTCGCCAAGGCGCTCGCGTCGTGCAAGCGTGAGGCCATGTCGAGCTTCGGCGACGACCAGGTGCTCGTCGAGAAGTACGTCACCCGTCCGCGTCACGTCGAGATCCAGGTGTTCGCGGACACGCAAGGCCAGTGCGTGTATCTCTTCGAGCGCGACTGCTCGGTGCAGCGGCGGCACCAGAAGGTGCTGGAGGAAGCCCCCGCGCCGGGGATGACCGAGGCGCGCCGGCGCGCGATGGGGGAGGCTGCCGTCGCGGCGGCACGCGCGGTCGGCTACGTCGGTGCCGGCACGGTCGAGTTCATCGCCGACCAGGACGGCAAGTTCTACTTCATGGAGATGAACACGCGTCTCCAGGTGGAGCATCCCGTCACCGAGATGATCACCGGCCAGGATCTGGTCGAATGGCAGCTGCGCGTCGCCGCCGGCGAGCCGCTGCCGATGACGCAGGAGCAGCTGCGCATCCGCGGACACGCGCTCGAGGCGCGCATCTATGCCGAGGATCCCGACCGCAACTTCCTGCCGTCGACGGGCAAGCTCATCCATCTCGCGCCGCCTGCCGAGTCGCTGCACGTGCGCGTGGACACGGGGGTGGAGCAGGGCGACGACATCACGCCCTTCTACGATCCCATGATCGCCAAGCTGATCGTGTGGGACGAGACGCGCGAGCTCGCGCTCGCGCGCATGCTGCAGGCGCTCGCGCAGTACCGCATCGTGGGCGTCGCCAACAACGTCGAGTTCCTGGCGCGCCTGACCGCGTGTCCCGCGTTCGCGGGCGCCGATCTCGACACCGGCCTCATCGAGCGCGAGCGCGCGTTTCTGTTCCCCGGCAAGGCGCCGGCGCCGGACCAGGCCTTTCTCGTGGCTGCGCTTGCCACGCTGCTGCGCGAAGATGCCGAGGCGATCCGCATCGAGCACGGCGACGGCGATCCTCATTCGCCATGGCGGCGCACCGATGGATGGCGGCTCAATTCGAGCTCGGTGCGCAGCCTCATATTCCGCCAGGGCGACCTCGAGCGCACGGTCACGGTGGCCTACGGCGGCGCGGGCTATGCATTGCGGCTGGGCGAGCTGGCCGTGCAGGCGCGCGGCGAGCTCGGTCCCAACGGGACGCTGCGCGTGGAGATCGGCGGACGCCGCATCGATGCGAGCGTGATCGTCGCGGGCGAGAAGCGCCACGTGTTCCTCGACGGCCGCGGCTACCAGCTCGCGCGCGTCGATCCGCTTTACCACGCGGGCGAAGGCGCCGGCGCCGAAGGCGGGCTCGTGGCCCCGATGCCCGGCAAGATCATCGCGACGCTCGTGGAGCCCGGTGCTGAAGTCGCGAAGGGGGCGCCGCTCCTGATCCTCGAGGCGATGAAGATGGAGCACACCATCACTGCACCGGCCGCGGGCACGTTGAAGGCGTTCAAGTTTGCCGTCGGCGAGCAGGTGATCGAAGGCGCCGAGCTCGTGGACTTCGCGAGGAAGCCCTGACGTGCTGCCCGCGCGCGTGCGCATCGTCGACGTCGGTCCGCGCGATGGCCTGCAGAACGAGAAAGGCATCATTGCCGCCGACGTGAAGGTCGGCCTCATCGACCGGCTTAGCGACGCGGGCCTG
>CAZIZD010000560.1:0-2107 GCA_964543615.1 uncultured Alcaligenaceae bacterium
AAGCCCACGCAGGCGGGATTCAACGAAGCACCCAAGGGCGTCATGCTCGACACGGCGGAGTTGATCGTCGCCAACGCCCAGAAGATCAGCGAGCAGGCGGTGCTCACCAAGGCCATGCCCATCGGCAACCTGACCGGCATGACCGATGCCGAGCGGGCGACGCTCGGCGCGTGGATCGCGGCGGGCGCGCCGGCGAAGTAGGTCAGAAGAGATCCGCCTGCTCGGGCGGATGCACCTCGGCCGGTGGCTCGCTCTCGACGGGCGCTTCGACCGGCTCGATGATCGAGGGGTCGTCGTTCTTCACGGCGTTCACGCGCGTGGACACCGGATGGAAGCTCATCGCGTCGGCCGGAAAAGGCGAGAGGAGGTCCGTCACGTCCTCGACCGACTTGTCGAGCCAGCGCGCGTAATCTTCCGGCGCGAGGATGAGCGGCATGCGGTCGTGCAGCGGACCGATCAGCCGGTTGGCCGGCGTCGTTACGATCGTGCACGTGTCGAGGGGCTCCCCGTCGTGCGAGAGCCATCGTTCCGTGAGACCCGCCAGCGCGAAGGGCGCGCCGTTCCTCATGCCGATGCGATACGGCTGCTTGCCGATCGCCGGGATCGCACGCCACTCGTAGAAAGCGTCCGCGGGCACGATGCAGCGGTGCCACTTGAGCGCGTTGCGGAAGGCGGGCTTCTCCGCAAGCGTCTCGGCGCGCGCGTTGATCATGCGCGCACCGATCGAGGGATCCTTGGCCCAGCGCGGAACGAGTCCCCACCGCACTTGCGAGAGCTCCCGCTCGCCCGTCTTGGCGGCACGGATCACGGGGATGTCCTGCATCGGCGCGATGTTGTAGCGCGGGGTGATCGCCGGCGGATGCGGCAGCCCGAATGCGAGCGCGATGGCCGCGGGATTGGTGTGCAGCTCGAAGCGTCCGCACATGGCCCGGTTCAGCCTTCGTCCAGCGACGGGTCGGCGAGCAGGCGCCGCGCGGTCTTCGCGACCTGCAGCGTGTCCCAGTAGGCATACGCGCCCACCGCGGCGGCTCCGGCAATGGGAACCCAACGCGACGCGGCGTTGCCCGCGACGCGCTTCGAAATCGAGACGCCGACCTTCGACGCGACGTGCTTCAGCGCGCCGCTGCCGAGCTGCTCGACCACGATGCGCTGTCCCGTGCGCACCACGAAGTCGCGCATCACCTGGCTCGCGGCATGGCGGAACAGGCAGTAGAGCATGTGGCTGCGCGTGAGCTCGGCCGAGCGGCCGTACAACGCGAAGATGTCGGCCACCATCTGCCGCTGCGTCTTCCAGATGAGGTAGAGGTCGGGCAGCACGGTGACCATCCCGAACGGTCCCGGCGGCAGGGCGAGCGACCCGGACAGGACCGCCGCCTGCTTGGCGGCCGCGCGGGCGATCTCGTCCGCCGCGCGGTCCGGGGCCTCGACCGCGTGCGTGCGCGGCGCCGGGACGTGGGAGACGGCGCGTTCGATCATCCCGCCGACGTCCTTGCCGGAGGGCACGACCGCGGGCAGCGTTTTGGCGGAGGAGGTCATCGTCGTTAACGTCGGGGCGGCTCGCCCGGATTTCTACTATAGGCCGCCCGGGCGCCGGGGGGAATCTCCCGGGGCGCTACAATCGAGACCCTTCACGACACCAGGCTCGCTATGCAATTCGCCCGCTGGCTTCATGTGATGGGTGTGGTCGTGTGGGTGGGCGGGATGTTCTTCGCGCACATGGCGCTGCGTCCTTCGGTCCAGTCCCTTGCGCCGCCCGAACGCCTGCCCCTGCTCGCCGCCACCCTGTCGCGCTTCGTCGCCTGGGTCGCGGTGGCCATCGTGGCCATCCTGGCGAGCGGCTTCGCGATGATGGCGATGATGGGAACGGCCGGGCTGCACGTGCACGTCATGACCGCGCTCGGCCTCGCCATGATGGCGGTCTACGGGTACATCGTGGCCGTTCCGTTACGCATCCTTCGCGGCAGCGTGACCGGCAGCGACTGGCCGCGCGCGGGCGCGGCCATGCAGCGCGTGCGGCAGCTCATCGGCGTCAACCTGTTGCTGGGAATCGCCATCATCGCGATCGCGTATCTCGGGCGGTGAAGATCGGGGTCCCGCGCGAGAGCAA
>CAZIZD010000561.1:0-2104 GCA_964543615.1 uncultured Alcaligenaceae bacterium
GCGCATCGTCCACATCCTGCATGGACCGCGCGAGCAGCCCCACGGAGCCGAGCACGCCGAGCGCCACGATCAGGATCGCGACCAGCGCCTCGAGAAGGAACGAGCCTTGCTGGGTGCGGCGAACGGCGTTCATGGGCAGCCCTTCGGATCGGCGGGCCACGCAAACCGCGGGTCGCACACCTTGATGCCGTTGCGCGTGAGCCCGATGACGACCCGCAGCGGACGCGAGGCACCCGAGACGGTGACGTTCACCGCATCGATGGGCAGGGAGGCGTCGGCATTCGCGGCCTCGATGCCACCGAGGGCGGTGAAGGTGACGGTGTCGGTCCCCACGGGCGTGACCGCGAAGCTCGCGCGCTTGGAGCCCTCCGCGAAACGGGCGGTACGGACCGTCGTGCCCGTCGCCACGACGCGGCTCGCCCAGCCCGCAGCGGGCGTGAGCTGGAATTCGACTGCGGTGTTCTGCTTGATCGCCTCGGCGCTTGCCGAGCGCAGGCCGTCGGCGACAGACGAGGCTGCGTTGGCAACCTCGGCGTCGGCGGTCCAGGTGTTGTACGCGGGAACCGCGAGCATGATGAGGATGAAGCCGAGCGTCATCGCGACCAGCAACTCGATCAGCGTCACGCCCCGGGCCGCCGACTTGGTCATTGGCAGGTGCCGTCCTTGCGCACCGCCCAGCAGCCACTGCCTGCCGCCCAGCCCGCGGGTCCGAGGGAGTTGCGGGTGTTGGCCTGGTCGACCGTGTAGACGAAGGCGGAGTCCATGCCTCCCGCGGGACGTCCCGTGGCGGTGATGAGGTAAGTGGTGGCGGAATTGGCGACGCAGTCGAGCTGGAAAGGATCCTTGGCCGCGGCAGTCGGAGGGGGGATCCCGCACGCGGTGCCGGCCGTCGGCACCGCCTGGTAAGTGCGGTTGTCGAGGAACCACTTCTCCATCTGGGAGCGATAGTCGCCGAGGCGCACCGTGGCATCGACGAGCCTGCCGCGCCTGATCGAGTCGGTATAGGCGGGCACGGCAATGGCAGCGAGGATGCCGACGATCGCGACGGTGATCAGCACCTCGAGCAGCGTGAATCCCGTTGTACGCGCGGACCGACGAACCATGGTTGAACTCCCTTTCTTGGCGATGAGGATGGTAGTCCAACGGCGCCGCGGCTCCGCAGGGGACTGACCAGTGGCGCGGCAAAGGGAATGGACGGCTGGCGCGGGGCGTCGCCGGCTAGGCAAACCGCATGTTTTGGCCCCTGGGCGTCACAATGCGCGGATTGTGCCGGTTGCGCAAAGTTTTTCGCTTGCGCGAGCAGCGCGACTTCGTCCGGTCGACGCGCACGCGTCCGCCGTTGGCGAGCACGACGTCGACGGCCTTCGAGCCTGGCCTGCACACCGTCAACGTACCCATCTGCAGTGCGCCGTTGGTCATGCGCGTCATGCCGTAATACGTGTACGAGATGTACTGCGAGACCGGCCGGTTGCCGCGGATGGTGATGCCCGGGCGCGATGAAGGTTCCACCGCGAGGATCGTCTCGTCGGGATCGCGGTCGCCGTCGTCGTTGGTGTCGACGAACACGATCCAGCCGTCCTCCCACTTGCCCCCGCCCGCGCAGTGGCGGCCATCGCCGCTCGGGCACAGCGCCACCCGCGTCTGCCGCTTGATGGCTTCGGCGCGCGCACGTCCCATGGTGACCACGAGAGCCTCGATGCGGTCGCGCATCTCGAGGTCGGCAATCCACGCGCGGTAGGCGGGCACCCCCAGCACGAGGAGGATGCCGCCAATGGCGAGCGCGGCTAGAAGCTCGAGCAGCGTGAGCCCGGTCCCGGTGTCGAATCGATGCGGTCGGTGCAAGGCGGCGGCTCCTGCGCATGAAGGGGCGCCGCCGACGATACGGATCCCGCATCGCATTCATCCATCGTCCGGACGGATGAGTGCGTGCCGCGCCCCTTGCCGCTCGCGTGGCGAGGCATAATGGCGGCCCGCCCAGCATCGTCCACGCCATGAACGCTCCCGATCGCTCCGTCCGGCCGCAATTCAAGTGGGACGACCCGTTCCTCCTCGACACGGAGCTCGCGGAGGAGGAGCGCATGGTGCGCGACACCGCGCACGCCTA
>CAZIZD010000562.1:0-2078 GCA_964543615.1 uncultured Alcaligenaceae bacterium
GGTGGACGCTGGTAAGATTAATGCGCCACTCGCTGCCATGGAATCGATATGTTTCTACCATATTGGTAAGTAGGACTAACCAATGGCCCGCCTTCCCCTCAACACGCTCGCAGCCTTCCGAGCCGTGGCCGAGTTGCAGAACCTGCGCGCGGCCGCGGAGTCGCTGCACCTCACGCACAGCGCCGTGAGCCAGCAGATCAAGGGGCTCGAATCCCATCTCGGTTTCGATCTCTTCGATCGCCGCGGGCGGCGTGTCGTGCTCAACGCCGCGGGACAGGCCCTCCTGCGCAGCGTGCAGGCGGCCTTCGTGCAGCTCGACGACGGCGTACAGGCCGCGGCCGCCGCGGCGAGCGGCGCGGAGCAGCGCCTGCGCATCACGGTATTGCCGTCGTTCGCGCAACGGTGGCTCTTGCCGCGCATCGGGCGCTGGCGCGCGCGCTATCCGGATCTCGCGCTCGAGATCGACGCGTCGATCAACGCCGTGGACATCCTGCGCGAGGGCATGCACGCCGCCATCCGCCAGGGCGTGGGCCCGTGGCCGGGGCTCGAATCGGAGCGGTTGTTCGACCGGCCGCCGATGATCGTCGTGGGATCGCCGGCTGCGGCGCGCAGGCTGTTGGGCGCCCAGCCCGAGGCGCTTGCGCGCGAGCCGCTCCTGGGCGATGCGGACCTGTGGAAGGCCTGGTTCGATGCCGCCGGCGTTCGCACCAACGTCACGATCGTGGCGTACTTCAACGATGCGGGCCTCATGCTGCAGGCGGCGGAGCAGAACCTGGGGCTTGCGCTGTCGCGCGAGATCCTCGCGGCCGATGCGCTGCAGGACGGCCGCCTCGTGCAACTCTCCCCCGTGGCGATCATGCACGAGTACGCGCAGCCCTATCACTTCGTCTACCCACCGAGCCTGCGCGACTGGCCGCCCCTCGTTGCGCTGCAAACCTGGCTGCGCGAGGAGCTCGACGCGTCGTACGCCGCCCTGCGCTCGCGCACGGCGCCCGGCAAGCGCCGAGGGAGGGGCACATAGCGGCCACCACCGCGTCCGCCGCTTGTGGTACGTTACGCCGAGTTTATGCCAATGTCCTAAGGGGGCGAGCGGTATGAGGGGAAGGGGAGGCGCCAGGACGATGACGCTGGTCGCGCGCCATTTGTACTTCGGAATGGACCCCCTGCGCCTGCGCGACGCCGCCAATCGCGTCCTCGCCCGCGTGCCCGAAGACGCGAGCATCGATGCCACGGTGAACCTCGACGCGCTGATCGAGGATCTCCATCTCACGCCGTCGGCCAGCAAGGCCATCGTGAACGAGATGGTGCAAAGCGGCGTGCTGGTGCAGATGCCGCCTTCGATGGGCAACGCTTACGCGCTCACGCAACGCTTCCGCGAGATCGCGCGGGCACGCATCATCGAGCCGCTCGAGCGTACCCAGGCGCAGCTGCTCCTCGAGCATTGCGCCGCACTGGCCGAGCGATTCAACCGCACCGCCACCCGCAACAAGTACGAGATCGAGTCGATCGCGGTCTACGGGCACTACATGTCGCGCAACAAGGCGATCGCGAAGCTCGAGCTCGGCGTGACCGGACGCCGGCGCAGCCCGGGCCAGAAGACGTTCATCGGTCGCGCCACGACCCCCACCGAGGGCACGAGCGAGATTCGCGCGACGTTCGAGAAGCAGAGTGGCTTCATCGACGTCCGATTCTTCAAGAAGCTGGCGGACGTTCCGCGCCCGTTCAGCGTCATCTTCAGGTCGGAGTAAGCGCTCCTACTGCTGCTGGTTGGGATTGAACTGGTCGTTCGGACGCGATCCGCCGTCGGGTCGTCCGCGATCTCCGCGCTCGCCACGATTGTTGCGATTGTCGGGATGATCGTCGCGTCGCACATCGCCCCTGCGGTCGTCCCGCCTGTCGTAGCGGTCGTTCACGCGCCAATCGCGGCCGCGCCCGTCGTCGCGATGCCAATCCCGTCCGGGAGGGGGACGCCATGCGGGCGGCGGCGCCACGCGGTGCTTGTACCAGTAGCCACGATTGTTCCACCAGGGACGCCCGCGGTAATTGTTCTCCCAGTACGGCCCGATGGAGAACGCCAC
>CAZIZD010000563.1:0-2070 GCA_964543615.1 uncultured Alcaligenaceae bacterium
TCCCTACGCCCGTTCCGGTCCCTTCCGGGATCCATCCCTGGCCGATCATCTGCGCCTGCGTGGCGACGCTGGTCGTGAATCGATGGTTGGGCGCACCCCCCTGCCCGTTGTTGTACAGGCGATAGACCGGCACGTTGCCTGCGGGACAGCCGCCCTTGGCATCGGGCAGGTACGTGTTGAAGACGTTGCCCTCGAACTGCCACACGGGATTGCTAGGCAGGAGCGCCTCGCATCCCAATCCGCGCGGCGCGTAGAAGTGCGAGCTCTTGAGTCCGAACACGCCGTAGAAGCGGCACACGGGCACCGTGCCTGCGACTTGCGTCGTGTAGACGTTGAACGATTGTCCCGTGCGCTGCCATCCCGGCGTCTTGCCGCTGTCGAGGTCGGCGATCTCGAGCGGCAGCGAGGTGATGAAGTAGAAGCCGTACGACGCGTTGTAGTACTCGATGGCCGGGGCGATGCCGGGCGCCACCGGGGCGAGCTCGGGAATGATGCCGCCCGGGTACAGCGAGAAGCCCGTGACCTGCGTGCCGTTCGGATCGAACACGCGAAAGCCCGTCGCCTTGAACCAATTCCTGCCATCGGCGGTGGCAGTCTGCAGCGTGCCTCCCGGAACGCTCGCCGAGACTTCGAGGGTGAGCTTGGGGTAGATCATCACGAGGTCGAACGGGAGCAGGTTGGCGGGCACGGGCAGCGACACCTCGAAGGCGAGCGAGTCCTTGCCGGGCTGGTTGGCGAGCGTCCCGCTCCACGTCTGCGTGGAGGTGGTTTCGAGGGTGACGAGGCGCACGTCCGCGGAGCCCTTGATGCTCGCGGTGCCGGCAATCTCGCCTGCGAGCTCGAACGTGATCACCACGCGTCCGCCCTTGACCTGCGCGTACGAACTATTGGGAGGATTGAGCTCGAAGTTGCTGTCCGACACGACGGTCACGGTCGCCTGGGTGGGGACACTTGCCGTCACCCGCGCGTACGCCCCCGCGGCACTGGCGTATCCGCCGCCCTGCGCGTCGAAGTTGTAGTTGTTCGTGCCGCCGCTCTGGGAGATCCAGCTGCTCCCGCTGCTGCCGAAGGGGGTCGTGCCGCTCGCCACGGTCTGCCCGTTGGAGACGACGCCATAGGTCATCGACGAGCCGGCGAAAGCGGCGGAACCGACGGAGGCGGCGGCGACGGTGAAGAGTGCGAGCAGCAGACGACGGGCGTGACGAAACGCGGCCATGAAGGGACCTTGCAAGTGACGAGGAACGGGAACTACACGAACGGCGCGGGGAGCTTCTCCGAGTCAAGCATGCGCCGCACTGCGGGACGCTCGATCATCGATGCAAGATACGGACCAAGGTGCGGCAGGCTGCGCGCCGGCCGCGCGAAGCCGCGCGTCCAGCGGCAGAGCATGAACGCGTAGGCGTCGACGATGCTGTAGCCGCTGTCCAGCATCCACAGCCCGCCGTGCGAGGCGAGCTGCGCGTCGAGCTGGTCGAGCATGCCGCCGATCTGCGCCTGCGCGTGCGCCGAGAGCTGCCGCGCCGCGCCAGCGTCCATCTCGGCGACCATGCGCTCGGGATAGAAGTACAGCATGAGCGTGGCCTGCAGCGTGTTCGTGCACCACATGAGCCACTTGTAGCAATGCGCGCGAGCAGGCGTGCGCAGCGGCGGCACGAGGTTCGCCTCGGGATGTTTGTCCGCGAGATACAGGCAGATCGCCGCGGCCTCGTACAGCACGAGATCGCCGTCGGCGAGCACCGGGATGCGGCCGTTGGGATTGAGCGCGAGATACGCGGCGCTCTTGTGCGCGTTCGCGTTGCGATCGACCAGGTCGAGCACGAACGGCGCGCCGATCTCCTCGAGCACGACGTGCGGCGCGATATTGGCGTTGCCCGGGTAGTAGAAGAGTCGCGGCGGGGACGACATCGTTGCTACTTGATGACCTTCTCGACCTTGCCGGTATTGGCGTCGACCAGCACGAGCAGACCGCCGTCCCTGGCGCCCTCCTTGAAGTACTGGATGTTCCACGTCGCGTGGTTGTTCGACGGCGCCGCCGCGGTACCGATCATCACGCCGTAGCCCTGCCCCAGC
>CAZIZD010000564.1:0-2065 GCA_964543615.1 uncultured Alcaligenaceae bacterium
CGATCGAGGAAACGCGCTTTTGCGTGGTCGGCGGCGAGCGGCGTGCGCTGCGCGGTGCTCACGGCGAGCAGCCGCAGCGTGCCGGCCTTGTAGTTGGCCTGCGCGGAGGGCAGGCTCACGAAGCCGATCTCGAGGTGGTTGCCGAGAAGATCGTTCATGATCGGCCCGCTGCCCTTGTACGAGACGTTCACCATCTCGATCTTGGCGCTGGTCTTGAGCAACTCGCCCATGATCCGTGCGCCGGGGTCGGAGCTGCCGAAGCTCAGCTTGCCGGGATTGGCATTGGCGAAGGCCAGGAGCTCCACCATCGTCTTGGCGGTGACTTTGTTGCTCGCCGCAACCACGTACGGCGTCTGCGCCACCAGCGTGATCGGCGCGAACGCCTTCAGCGTGTCGAAGGGCATGTTGAGGCGCACCGCGGGATTGATCGCGTGCGACTGCACGGCCCAGAGCAGCGTGTAACCGTCGGGCGGCGACTGCGCGACCGACGCGGAACCGATCACGCCTTCGGCACCCGGACGGTTCTCGACCACGACGGTCTGCTTCCACTTCTCGGTGAGCACCTGGGCGACGAGGCGCGCGAGCGCGTCCGTGCCGCCGCCGGTGGCGAACGGCACGATGAGCTTCACCGGCTTGCTGGGGAACGGGTCGGCGGCGTGCGCGATCGACGCGAGCCCCACGAGGGCGCCGGCGACGAGGGTCCTGATCATGCGATGCATCGTGCTTCTCCTTTGTCGTGCGGCGCCATGGTATGCGCGCCGCGGTCTACCAGTTTCCGTTGACGAGGGCGCCGCCATCGACGGCGATGGACTGGCCCGTGACGTAGCTCGATTGCGGCGAGAGCAGGAACGCGACGACCTGCGCCACTTCCTCCGGTGCGCCGAATCGCGCGAGCGGAATCGCGCCCAGCACGCGCGTGGCGTCGGTCTGGCCGGTGGAGAACGTCCTGCGCAGCAGCTCGGTCTCGATGAATCCCGGCACCACGGCGTTCACGCGTATGCGGTGCGGCGCCCACTCGACGGCCATCGTGCGCGTGAGCGCGTCGATGCCGCCCTTGGCCGCGGCGTACACGCCGCGATTGGGGCGTCCGCGGTGCCCCGCCACCGACGAGAAATTGACGACCGCGCCGCGGCCGTCGTCGCGAAGATGCGGGAACGCCGCGCGGCAACAGCGCAGCGCGCCGCCCAGATGCACTTCGAGAAGCTCGGCCCACACAGCGTCGGTGACCTCGGCCGCGGGCTGGTGACGGTTGTAGCCCGCCGCGTTGACGAGGCCCGTGATCGTCCCGTGGCGGGCGATGGTCTTTGCGATGCCCGCATCCACCGACGCCGAATCGGTGACGTCCATCTGCAGGCGCATGAACGCGCGCAGCCGCGGCTCCGCGTCGAGCGCGGCCTCGTCGGGCAGCGCGCGATCGGCGATCGCGACCTGCCAGCCCGCATCGTGCAGCACGCACGCGGTGGCGAGTCCGATGCCCCGGGCGCCACCCGTGACGAGGGCAACGCGATGGCGAGCGTCCGTGCCGGCGGTCATGCGGTGCTAGTGCGACGCCGGCGCGTCGCCCTCGCGCGTCACGCGATTCTCGAGCGTGCCGATCTTCTCGATGGTCGCGCGCACGACGTTGCCGGGCCGAAGGTAGTAGCGCTCGGGCTCGGGCATGGCCAGCGCCACGCCGGCGGGCGTGCCCGTGGTGAACATGTCCCCCGGCGCCAGTCCGAGCTGCGAGTAGTACGAGATCATCTGCGCGACGGTGAAGATCATGTCGGAGGTGTTGGCATGCTGGCGCGTCTCGCCGTCGACGGTGAGCGATATCTCGAGCGACTGCGGATCGCCGATCTCGTCCGCGGTGACCAGCCAGGGCCCGAGCGGCGCGAACGTCGGGAAATTCTTCGACAAGGTGAGGCCGATCTGCGCCTCCATCTCCTTGCGCTGCAACTGCCGCGCGCCGACGTCGTTGCAGATCGTGTTGGCGGCGACGTGCTCGAGCGCACGCTCGACCGGAACGCGATACGCGGGCGTACCGATCACGAAGGCCAGCTCGAGCTCGTAGTCGACGTCGGCCACG
>CAZIZD010000565.1:0-2049 GCA_964543615.1 uncultured Alcaligenaceae bacterium
GACACCATCAAGGGGTCGGACTGGCTGGGCGACCAGGACGCCATCGAATACATGTGCCGCATGGCCCCCAAGGTCGTGTACGAGCTCGAGCATTTCGGCATGCCGTTCGACCGCAACGCCGACGGCACGATCTACCAGCGCCCGTTCGGCGGACACTCGGCCAACTTCGGCGAGAAGCCCGTGCAGCGCGCGTGCGCGGCCGCGGACCGCACCGGCCACGCGATGCTGCACACTCTCTACCAGCGCAACGTGCGCGCGCGCACGCAGTTCTTCGTCGAGTGGATGGCGCTCGACCTCGTCCGCAATGCCGACGGCGACGTCGTCGGCGTGGTCGCGTACGAGATGGAGACGGGCGAGGTGATGATCCTGCAGGCCAAGGTCACGGTGCTCGCGACCGGCGGCGCGGGACGCATCTTCGCGGCGTCGACCAACGCTTTCATCAACACGGGCGACGGCCTCGGCATGGCTGCGCGCGCGGGGATTCCGCTCGAGGACATGGAGTTCTGGCAATTCCATCCCACGGGCGTGGCGGGCGCCGGCGTGCTCATCACGGAAGGCGTGCGCGGCGAGGGCGGCATCCTGCTCAACGCCAGCGGCGAGCGCTTCATGGAGCGCTACGCGCCCAACCTCAAGGACCTGGCATCGCGCGACGTCGTGTCGCGCTCGATGGACCAGGAGATCAAGGAAGGCCGCGGCGCGGGCCACGAGAAGGACCACGTCCTGCTCAAGCTCGACCATCTCGGGCCCGACGTGATCATGAAGCGGCTCCCCAGCATCCGCGAGATCGCCCTCAAGTTCGCCAACGTCGACCCGATCAAGGAACCGATCCCGGTCGTGCCGACCATCCACTACCAGATGGGCGGCGTGCCGACCAACGTGCACGGCCAGGTGGTCGCGCCCGCGAACGGCGATCCGAATGCCGTGATCGAGGGCCTCTACGCCGTAGGCGAATGCGCCTGCGTGTCGGTTCACGGCGCCAACCGCTTGGGCACCAACTCGCTGCTCGACCTCCTCGTGTTCGGCCGCGCCGCGGGCAATCACATCGTGGAGCGCAACTTTCCGGCGCAGGGGCACCGCGAGCTGCCGCGCGACGCGGGCGACGTTTCGCGGGCGCGCCTCGCGCGCATCGACGGCGCCACGTCAGGCGAATCGGTGCCGGAGGTCGCGCACGCGATCCGCAAGTCGATGCAGGCCCACTGCGGCGTGTTCCGCAACCAGGAGCTGCTGTCGGAAGGCGTGAAGCAGATCATGGAGCTCGAGGGCCGCGTGCAGGCGAGCTTCATCAAGGACAAGAGCCGCGTGTTCAACACCGCGCGGGTCGAGGCGCTCGAGCTCGACAACCTCATCGAGACGGCCAAGGCCACCATCGTGTCGGCGGAGGCGCGGCGCGAGTCGCGCGGAGCGCAGGCGCGCAGCGACTACCCCAATCGCGACGACGCCAACTGGCTCAAGCACACGCTGTGGTACAGCGACGGCAACCGTCTCGAGTACAAGCCGGTCAACCTCAAGCCGCTGACGGTGGAGGCCTTTCCGCCCAAGGCGAGGACCTATTGATGTCGACGCCCCGCACGATGAAATTCCGCGTCTACCGCTACGATCCCGAAAAGGATTCGAAGCCCTACACGCAGGACTACGACGTCGCCCTCGAGCCCACCGATCGCATGCTGCTCGACGCGCTGATGCGCCTCAAGGCGGTGGACGACACGCTGTCGTTCCGCCGGAGCTGCCGCGAAGGGGTCTGCGGCTCCGATGCGATGAACATCAACGGCAAGAACGGACTCGCCTGCATCACCAACCTCAACGACGTGAAGCAGCCCGTCGAGTTGAGGCCGCTCCCCGGATTGCCCGTGATCCGCGATCTCATCGTGGACATGAGCCAGTTCTTCAAGCAGTACCACTCGATCAAGCCGTACGTCGTCAACGACACGCCGCCGCCCGAGAAGGAGCGCCTGCAGTCGCCCGAGGATCGCGAGGAACTTGACGGCCTGTACGAGTGCATCCTGTGCGCGTGCTGCTCGACCTCGTGCCCGTCGTTCTGGTGGAACCCGG
>CAZIZD010000566.1:0-2046 GCA_964543615.1 uncultured Alcaligenaceae bacterium
AGATCGCGGCAGTCGTCGTGTGGCACGTGGACGACACGGCCAAGGCGGCGTTCGACGTGGACGACTACGAGAACTTCGTGAAGGTGCAAAGCGAAGCGGCGGTGCGCCACCTGGCCTCGTCCTTTGCCTACGACGCCGAGGAGTCGGCCGACGCGGCGCGCGAGCCGACGCTGCTCGAAAGCGCGGACATCGTCGCCCGCGCCCTGGAGCGCGAGCTGCAGGAACGGCTCGAGCAGGCCGGCGTCGTGGTCGAGGAGGCGCGCCTCATGCACCTCGCCTACGCCCCGGAGATCGCGCAGGTGATGCTGCGCCGGCAGCAGGCCGAAGCCATCATCGCGGCGCGCCAGAAGATCGTGCATGGCGCGGTGTCGATGGTGCAGATGGCGCTCACCGAGCTCTCGGCCAAGCACGTCGTCGACCTCGACGACGAGCGCAAGGCGGCGATGGTGAGCAACCTCATGACCGTGCTGTGCGCGGAATCGGAAGTGCAGCCCGTCATCAACACCGGAACGCTCTACAACTGACGGAGGTCCATCATGGGTGTCATCCTTCGCGTGCTGTTCGGACTGTGCGTCGTGGTCGCGCCGATCCTCGTGTGGACGACGTCGGCGCGGCTGCCGGAGCGCGTCGCATCGCACTTCGGCAGCGGCGGCCTCGCCAACGGGTTCATGACGCACGACGTGTACGTGCTGTTCATGATCGCGATGACCACGCTGCTGCCTCTCGTGGTCGTGGCATCGCTCGGCTTCATCCCGCGCCTCGCCACATCGAAGCTGTCGATCAAGAACCGCGAGCACTGGCTCGCGCCGGCGCGGCGCGAAGCGACGATGGCGACCCTCGGCAACATGGCGTGCGCGATCGGCGTCGTGCTCATCCTGTTCCTGGTGGGCATCCACTTCCTCACGCTGGAAGCCAACACGAGAACGCCGCCGCGGCTCGACGAGGGTGCGTTTTTCGTGGTGCTGGTCCTGTTCCTGGTCGTGATCGGCACCTCCGTCGCCTTCATGGCGATCCGCTTCGGACGTCCGCGCGGGGCGTAATGGCCAAGAAGTCGTTCCTGCTGCGAATCGACCCCGACCTGTGGGCCGCGGTCGAGCGGCTCGCGCAGACGGAGTTGCGCAGCGTCAACGCGCAGGTGGAGTTCCTGCTGCGCGATGCGCTGGAGCGGCGGGGCGTGCGGCCGCGGGCGACGCTGGCCAAGGAAGACGCGGGCGGGGAGGACGAATGATGCCCGCGATCGCGGGGCCGCGCGCCGCCTAACCGAGCACGCGACCCAGGAACGTCCCGATCGCGGCGACCTCCTCCATCACGGCGCCGTGCTCCATCGGGTATTCGTGCCATTGGACCTTCCAGCCCGCGCGCACCAGCGCGTCGCGCGAGGCCTGCGCCCACGCGAGCTGGACGACGGGATCGAACGTGCCGTGCGCCATGAAGATGGGCACGTCGCGATTGGCGGCGGAAGCCTCGCCGGCGAAAGTGTCGATTCCGATGAGATAGGTGGACATCGCGACGATCCCGGCAATGCGCCGCGGATGGCGCAGGCCCGTGTACAGCGAGACCGCCCCGCCCTGCGAGAAGCCGGCCAGCACGATGCGCGAGTCCTCGATGCCGCGCACGTTCTCGCGGGCCATCAGCGCCTCCACGAGCCCCTGCGAGCGCTGCACGCCCGCGACGTCCGCGCGCTCGGCGAGGTTCGCCTCGCGGATGTCGTACCACGCCGGCATGACGAAACCGTTATTGATCGCCACCGGCATCTTCGGTGCGTGCGGGAACAGAAATCGCACGCGCATGGACGACGGGATCGCGAGCGCGGGCACGACCTGCGACCAGCCGTCGCCGGTGTCGCCGAGGCCATGGAGCCAGATCACGCACGCATCGGGATTGGGGGCGGTCTCGATCTCGACCGCGGGGAGAAGTTGAGCGCTCATATCTTCATGTTACCTTGGGCCGGGTCCGCACCTCGGTGAAACCACTACCCGATAAATGAATCCTTGGACGATTGCGGATCGTTGCATAGAATCCGGGGAAGACGTCGCGGGGGCATGG
>CAZIZD010000567.1:0-2037 GCA_964543615.1 uncultured Alcaligenaceae bacterium
AGCCGTGCAAATGTTGCGTCGATGCGATTCAGGAGGCGGCCTTTCGTGCGTCGCGCTCCGCGACCGTCGCCATATCCTTGTCGCCGCGGCCGGAGAGATTGACGAGCAGGATCTTGTCCTTGGGCAGCGTGGGCGCGAGCTTCGTCGCATACGCGAGCGCGTGCGACGATTCGAGCGCCGGGATGATGCCCTCGATGCGGCAGCACTGGTGGAACGCGGCAAGCGCCTCCTCGTCGTCGATCACGACGTACTCCGCACGGCCGGTGTCCTTGAGCCATGCATGCTCCGGACCCACGCCCGGATAGTCGAGGCCGGCCGACACCGAGTGCGTCTCGATGATCTGGCCGTTCGCGTCCTGCAGGAGGTACGTGCGGTTGCCGTGCAGCACGCCCGGGCGACCGCCGGTGAGCGACGCGGCGTGACGTCCGCTCGCGATGCCTTCGCCGCCCGCCTCGACGCCGATCAGGCGCACGCCCGGAATCGCGATGTACGGGTAGAAGATCCCCATCGCGTTGCTGCCGCCGCCGACGCAGGCGATCACCGCGTCGGGATGGCGCCCTGCGTACTCGGGCATCTGCACGACGCACTCGTCGCCGATGACGCGCTGGAAGTCCCGCACCATCATGGGATACGGGTGCGGACCCGCGACGGTGCCGATGATGTAGAAGGTGTTCTCGACGTTGGTGACCCAGTCGCGCATCGCCTCGTTGAGTGCGTCCTTCAGCGTCTTGCTGCCGGACTCGACGGGCACGACCTTGGCGCCGAGCAGATTCATGCGGTAGACGTTCTGCGCCTGGCGCTTCACGTCCTCCGAACCCATGTAGACGACGCACTCCATGCCGTAGCGCGCGGCGATGGTCGCGGTGGCCACGCCGTGCTGGCCCGCGCCCGTCTCGGCGATGACGCGCGGCTTGCCCATGCGCTTGGCGAGCAGCGCCTGGCCGATCACGTTGTTGATCTTGTGCGCGCCCGTGTGATTGAGGTCCTCGCGCTTGAGCCAGATCTGCGCGCCGCCCAGTTCGCGCGACCACCGCTCCGCGTGATACACGGGGGACGGACGCCCGACGTAGTGCTTCAGCTCGCGCTCGAACTCGGCGCGGAACGCAGGGTCGTTGCGATAGCGCTCGTACGCGGCCTTGAGCTCATCGAGCGCGCGCATGAGCGTCTCGGCCACGAACACGCCGCCATAAGGCCCGAAGTGCCCGCGGGCATCGGGCATCGGGATCGAGAAATCGACGGGATCAATCATCCGCATGACGCACTCCGTTCATGAACGCCGCGATGCGCGCGGCGTCCTTCAGTCCACGCCGGGCCTTGCCATCCGGCCCCAGCTCCTCGACACCGCTCGACACGTCAACGGCCCACGGACGCACTGCGCGAATTGCGTCCTCGACATTCTGCGCGTCGAGCCCGCCGGACAGGATGAGCGGCGCGGGAAGCTTCGCGCGCACGCCGGGCCCGAGCCTCGACCAATCGAATACGCGACCGGTGCCTCCCGGAAGATCGCTCGGCCAGTAGGAGTCGAACAACAGGCCCGCAGCGTCCGCGTAGAGAGAGGCATATTCTAGCAAATCGACCCCCTCTCTCATGTGGACTGCCTTGAGGTAGGGACGCGCGAATGCGCGGCACAGATCGGGCGTCTCCGTTCCGTGGAACTGCAGCACGTCGACCGCGACCGCGTCGAGGATCGCGCGCACCTGCGCGGGCTCGGGATCGACGAACAACGCGACCTTGGTCACGAAGGGCGGCAGCGCATCGGCGATCTCGCGTGCGCGCCCTACTTCGACGAAGCGCGGGGTGCCGCTCCAGAAGTTGAGTCCGATCGCATCGGCGCCCGCATGCGCCGCGGCCATCGCGTCGGCGACGCGTGTCATGCCGCACATCTTGACGCGCGTTCTCATGCTTGGGGATCGCGGCGCGTCGACGGCAATCCGAACGCCGCGTCGTAATCCGCGCCGCAGAAGTAGAGGCCGTCGGGCGCGAACGTCGACGGGCCGCGTGTGCGGTCGCGCGCCTCGAGGAGCTCGGCCATCCACG
>CAZIZD010000568.1:0-1975 GCA_964543615.1 uncultured Alcaligenaceae bacterium
GCGCCCCGAGCACGAGGGCCGCGAGGTCGTATCCCCGCAGTTCGCGCATGGCCTGGGCAATCTCTGCGCGTGGCGTGCCGAGCGTGTAGGCGCGGCCGAAGCCGTCGCGCGCGAGCACACTGGTGTCCACGAGCCAGCGCCGCAGTTCGACGTGATCGACCGCGAGCATCGCGCCAGGCCCCGCCAGGAACGCGCGCAGGTGGTCGTTGACCTCGCGCTCGCTCCAGGTCCCGCCCTCCGCGAACGCGCATCCCGCGGCGGCGAGCACGAGGGCGAAGTCGGCCACGCTGCCGGTGGCGAGCACGCCCATCCCCAGCCCCTGGCGCACGGCGAGGGTCTCGAGGCGGGCGATGCCTCGGGGTACGGCGGAAACGGTGTCCTGGATGACGTTCATCTTGGCGTCCTGCGTCGCTTTGAACGCCGCGATTGTAGCGCTGCGGCGACGCACGGCGACCTGCCGCGCACGACCGGCGCGGGCAGGAGGTCCGCCTACGGATCGGATCGCGAATCTCCGACGCGCTTTTCGCCGCAAGGCCGAGGGCATGCAGTGCTCGGTCCGCGCAAACTCGCCTTCGAGCCATCGCAAAGATGCGCCGACATTGTCAACTCACGAGGAGACCTCGAATGGATGCGAAGAAACTCATGCGCTGTGCAGGCGCCGTTTCACTGGCGCTGGCGATTTCCACCGCGTACGCCGCGGACAACGATACGCAGGCACGCCCGATGACCGGCAAGGAGAAGGCCACGGCCATCGGCGCCGGCACGGGTGCGGTCGCCGGTGCACTGGTGGGCGGTCCCGTGGGTGCAGTCGTGGGCGGCGTGGCGGGTGGCGTCATCGGCCACGAGGGCACGGATGCCAAGGGCCGTGTGGACACGAGCGACTCGCGCACGTCCTCCGACACCCGCCGCGACGCGTCGACCGGGATGAATGGCGACACGAACGTGATGAACGCGCAGAACGCGCTCAACAGCCAAGGCTACGACGTGGGTCGCGCCGACGGCGTGATGGGTCCCAATACCCGCGCCGCCATCACCAAGTTCCAGGCGGACCGCAACTTGCCGCAGACGGGCACGCTCGACGCGCCGACGCTCAACGCGTTGAACACGCCGCGCTGACGCGCGGACGCAGCAAAGGCGGCGGCCGCAGTCCGGCCGCCGTTGTTCGTTCCTAAGGCTACTTCGGCGCGCACATCACCACGAGATCCGGTCCATCGCCTTCCGCGAGCCAGCCCTTCGCGACCATCTGGCTGCGAATCGCCTTGTCGGTCATGTAACGATGATTGGCGTCGGAGCGGTTGCTGAATACGCGATATACGGGCGTCGTGTCGGAAGCGCAGGCACCGGCGACGGGCAGGAACATCTGCATGAACGCCGGATCCTCGAGCACGAAGCTCGGATTGCTCTGCCCCGTCGCGTTGCACTCGGCAGTGCCGCGGCCGAAGAAATGCGAATTACCGAGCGCCGGAGGTATGTAGTACCGGCACACGGGTGACGTTCCGGTGCGCGAGCTCGTGTAGGTCTTGAATGTCTGGCCCGTGCGGACCCATCCCTTGATCTGCGTGCCGGCGTCGAGGATCGCGATTTCGCTCGGCAGCCACGTAATGAAATAGTGGTCGAGCGCCGCGTTGTAGTACTCGACGACCGTCGCCGGTGGAAGCTGCTGGGTGATCCCCGTGCTGAAGACCAGCGAGTACTGCGCCGCGTTGGCGAACGTGGGATCGATCTCGATGTACGGATCGATCGTCGCTGTCGCCTGCCCGCCACGAATCGCCTTGGCTCCTGCCCAAAGGTCCACGAATATGACCGTGTTGACGGGCACCGTGATCCTGCGCGCGCTGAACGCGAAGCTGTCGGTGGTGCCGCCCGCGCAGGTCGTGCCCGGAAGCGTCGGGTTGTACCCGTTGCCCGTGAAGATCTCGGACCACACCAAATAATTAAAATACTAAGGCGTGATCTTGAAGTACGCCTGCGAGGC
>CAZIZD010000569.1:0-1942 GCA_964543615.1 uncultured Alcaligenaceae bacterium
ATCGCGGCGAGCGGCGTGTCGGTGCGCCGCCGCCAGAGCGCGTGCAACGCGATGCCGGCCGTCGCGAACAACGCGATCGCACCGGTGATCGCGCTGCTCGACCACCAGCCGCCGTACGCGGGCACGACCTGCGCGATGGCCTGTGCCGAACGCAGGAACGTCGGGCCTGCCCACTCGTAGACGATGGCGTTCGCGAGCGTCGGCTCGGCGACCGGATCAGGCAGCCCGAGCCAGGCGGTGAACAGCGGCGCACCGAGCCACTGCATCGCGTGCCGCACGTTCAGCACCGGGTCGATCACGAGGTTGCCGCGCACGCCTTCGTCGCCGGGCATTGCGAACAGGTACAGCCAGAGCACGACCGGCAACGCGAGCGCGAGCACGGCGAAGCCGCGCCACGGCACGCGCACCGCGACGGCCACGATGAGCAGCGCCGGGAACGCGGCAATGCCGGGGCCGAACGCGAACGTCGCAGCGGTGCCGCACACGGCGGCGAGCGCCGACCACGCGATCGGTCCGCTTTGCGACGCACGTTGCAGGCTCGCGGCGCCGAGCAACAGCGCGAGCAGCGCGAACTGCACGTTCAACATCTCGCTCGTCTGCACGAGCATGCGACCGTTGATGAGCCACCACGTCGCGAGCGCCGCGAAGAACGCGACCGCGCTGCGCTGCACGAAGCCGAGCCGGTCGTCGCGCCACGTCGCGCGGAGCAACAGCACGAACGAAGCCGCGGACAGCAACAACGCGACCGCCGTGATCGTCGACTGGTTGGCGCCACAGCACCACGCGTCCAGCGCACGTATTGCATTCGGCAGCACCGGCCGATGGCCGTTCTCGAGCGCGAGCACGTTGTCGGGGAACGGCAGCCCGAGCAACGTCACGTACTGGCGCCACAGGTCCGCCGCCGGCCAGCGCAGTTGCCACACCCAGACGGAGCACAGCCCGGTGAGCGCGAAGCCGAGCGCGAGGGCGAGCACGATGAGCCCGAGCGCGCGCTGGACGGGCCCGGTGCCGCCGTGCGCCGACGCCCTCAAGTCGGCACCCGCACGCAGCTTTCAGGCGTGCGCGACTTCCAGACGCGCGGCACGAGGCCCTGCCTGTGGCGCATGGCCGCGATCATGTGCGTCGGCTTGATCGTGCCGGCATCGAACGCGGCCTCGTCGGCCGCGTGCACGCGATCGATGAACGCGCGGTCCCACTCGGCATCGGCGTCGAAGTTCGGGCCGAAGCCGCGATCGACGAACGGGTCGATCACGTTGCCGAACGCGTAGAAGAACTCGAAGTCGAAGCGCTGCACCAGCAACGGCAGGATGTCCTGCGCACGGATGCCCTCGAAGCCGGTGATCGAGCAGTCCCAGTCCTGGAACTTCTTCTCCTGCCGTCGCAGCAAGCGGTGATAGCGGTACGCCTGCGGCAGCTCCTCCCAGAACCGGTCGATCAGCTCACGCGCTTCGGGCCAGCGCATGTGCCCGTTGCGGCCGATCATGTCGGAGCTCAGGAACACGCCCTGCGGCGCCATGATTTCCGAGATGCGCTCGAACACGCGCTCGAGCTCGAAGATGTGGTGCAGGCACTGGTTGGCGATGACGACGTCGAAGCGCTCGTCGGTGCGCCAGTCGGTCAGGTCGGCGGCGACGAACTCGAAACGGTCGACCACGCCTTCGGCCGTCGCGAGCTCGCGACCGCGGTCGAGCATGGGCGCAGTCAGGTCCAGGCACACCATCGTCCAGTCCGCGCAGCCGCGCTCGAGCAGCAACTTCGCGATTCGGACCTCGTTGTCGCAGTTGCCGCAGCCGACGCTGAGCATGCGCAGGGGCCGGGCGGTGCGCGCGGCTTCCGCCTGGATCGACTTCGCGTAGAAGTCTTCCGGATACGAATAGCCGAACGATTCGAGCGCCGGGCGCAGGTGCTCGTTGGCCCAGTACACGAAGATCGGCGGCAGCGC
>CAZIZD010000570.1:0-1928 GCA_964543615.1 uncultured Alcaligenaceae bacterium
CACGAGCGCCGATGCGAGATTGTCCGTGCCGAGGATGCTGCGGCGATTGTCGATGCCTCCGAGGGGCAGCGGGATGCCGCGGCGCACTGCGCGCGCGAGCGCGGCCACGTTGGCCTTGGCATGCGGTCCATACGTCAGCGGCAGGCGCAATGCGGTCACGCGCATGCCGCTTTCCTGCGCGATCGCATCCAGCGCGCGCTCGGCCGCCCACTTGCTGGCGCCGTAGGCATCGAGGGGATTGGGCGGATCGCTCTCGCGAAAGGGACGGCCCGGCAGCGACGTCTCGCCGTTGACCTTGACCGAGCTCGCGAACACGTAGTGCGCAACGCCTTCCGCCGCGGCGGCACGCGCAAGACGCGCGGTCGCGTCGACGTTCACCGCGCGCAACACCTCGGGCGAGGCACCCGCGCGATGCGCGTGACCCGCAAGATGAACGACGGCGCTCGCATCGTGGAGCGCGTTGCGCATCGCGGCCTCGGTCATCGTGGCAAGGTCGCCCACCGGGACGTACTCGGGCCGCGCAGCGGTGTCGATCGACAGCGCACGCACGAGTCCGCGCACCGTGGCCCCCGCGGCCGCGAGCGCGGGCATGCACGCGCGGCCGATGAAGCCTTGCGCGCCGGTGACGACCACGGTCCCGCTCAGAACCATTTCCAGCCGTGCAGCCGATAGAAGCGGATGCCGCTCTTCACGAACCACCGGATGTGCCGCAAGCCCTTGCGCGCCGCGTGTCCCCCGTGATGGCCGATCTCGACCGACGGCACGAACGCGGTCTGCGTGATGAGGTTGAGGCGCACGCTCCAGTCGAAGTCCTCGAAGTAGAGGAAGAACTTGGGGTCGAAGCCGCCGGTGCGGTCGATCGCATCGCGG
Source organism: uncultured Alcaligenaceae bacterium (assembly GCA_964543615.1). Lineage (GTDB taxonomy): Bacteria > Pseudomonadota > Gammaproteobacteria > Burkholderiales > Casimicrobiaceae > VBCG01. The sequence goes on from CAZIZD010000570.1 coordinate 871, forward strand.
CGCACGAGCATGAAAGCGCCCGAGAGCGCCGGGATGCCCAGGACCTCCTCGGGCGGATCCTTCGACAGCACGTCGCGCATCTCGTAGCGGTCGAGGCGCCGCTTCCACAGCCGCTGCATGAAACGCGGCGCGAAGCCGCGCAGGAAGAGATCGAAGATCGCGGGATAGCGCTTGCAAAGGTAGATGCGGTTGCCCGCGCCGTCGCGGGCGAGCGGCGCGAGCGCCCCTACCTCAGGATGCGCATCGAGCCAGCGGACGCCGTTGGCGAGCGCATCGGGCGCGAGCTCGACGTCGGGATTGAGGACGAGGTGATAGTCCGAGCCCGTCCCGTGCAGGACGAGGTTGTGCGCGGTGCCGTAGCCGATGTTGGCGTGGCCGTTGAGATACGTGACGTGCACGCTCGTGTCCTGGAAGCGCGCCTTGCCGAGCCTCGTCACCTGGTCCGCGACCGCCTTGTCCTCGCTGTTGTCGATCAGCGCGAGATGGACGGTCTTCATGACCCCCGCCTCCTGCCCCGCCGCGATCGCAAGCGCGAGCTTGCGCAGGCAGCGCTCGAGCAGCTTCATGTCGGGCCGGAAAGTGACGATGCTGATTTGCAGCGAGGACGGCAGCACGTGGGGTGGGTGCGATGGAGGGTGGGCTAGAATCCGGTAATTCGTGCAATGCCGTCAACCTCGATGAGCACCCCGCGCTACGCCGCCCCCGATCTCGTTGCATACGCGTCCTCCCTGCTCGCGCGAGCGGGCGTGCGGGACGACATCGCGGGCGAGGTCGCGCGCGTCCTCGTCGAGGGCGATCTGCTCGGGCACACCACCCATGGCCTCGCGCTGCTTGCACCCTACCTGGGCGAGATCGGCAAGGGCCAGGGCCATCACGGCGCGCTGCTGCACGCCATGGTGGCGGTGGACGCTGCCAGCGGCACGTGCCTGGGCCTCGTGGGAGGCTCGGTCTACACGCGTGCAGGCCGCATCACGGTGCCTCATGCCAAGCGAGCGCTGGAAGAGAAGGAATCGCGCCGCTGGCTGGACGCGGCGGCCACTGCCAAGACGGTGCTGGCA
>CAZIZD010000571.1:0-1918 GCA_964543615.1 uncultured Alcaligenaceae bacterium
GGGCTTCACCTCGCCGTCGGTCGCGAAGATGGTGTAGGCGCGCGCGAGCTGCACCAGGTTGACGGAGATGCCGTGGCCGTAGGCCATCGTCGCCTGCTCGATCGGCTTCCATGTCTTCGCGGGACGCAGGCGCCCGCCCACCTCGCCCGGGAAGCCCGTCTTGGGCGCGGCCCCGAAGCCCACGTCGTTGAACAGGTCCCACATCGTCTCGGACGGCAGGCCAAGGGCGATCTTGGCTGCACCGACATTGGAGGACTTCTGGATCACCTGCTCGACGGTGAGCGCGCCTTCCGCATGCGCGTCGTGAATCGTCGCCGACCCGATCTGCATGGTGCCGCCACCGGTCTGGATCACCGTGTCCGGACGGATCTTGCCCGCATCCATCGCGGCCGCGACGGTGAACGGCTTGAGCGTCGAACCTGGCTCGAAGACGTCGGTGAGCGCGCGGTTGCGCATGCGCTCGCGCGCGACCTTGTCGCGGCGATTCGGGTTGTACGTGGGCCAGTTGGCGAGTGCCAGGATCTCGCCCGTCTGCACGTCGACGATCACGAGGCCGCCGGCCTTCGCCTTGTTGAGCTCGACCGCGGCCTTGAGCTCGCGAAACGCGAGGTACTGCAGGCGCGAGTCGATCGCGAGCGCCAGGTCGCGCCCGGCCTGCGGCGCACGGATCGCGGCGACGTCCTCCACCGCCTCGCTCCGGCGATTGATGATCACGCGGCGGCTGCCCGGCGCGCCCGCGAGCCACTGTTGCTGCGCGAGCTCCATGCCCTCCTGGCCGGCGTCGCGGTCTCCCGTGAATCCGATCACGTGCGCGGCGACCTCGCCGGCCGGGTAGAAGCGCCGGTATTCGTTCTGGTCGTGCAGCCCCTTGATGCGCAACGCCATCGCACGCTCCGACATCTCGGGGGCGACCTGCTTCGCCACGAACACGAAGTCGTCGCGGGCGTCGATCTGCGCCTGCAGGCGCTGCGGCGTCGTGTCGAGGATGCGCGCAAGCTCCTTCAACTGCTCGGGCGTCGCGTCGAACTTGTCGGGAAACGCCCACAACGACTTCACGGGGGTGGAGAGCGCAAGGGGCTCGCCGATACGGTCGACGATTCGCCCGCGATGCGCCGGCACCTCGAGCTCGCGCGAGTGGCGCGCGCTGCCCTGCGATTGCAGGAACTCGTTGTCGATCCACTGCAGGTACATGGAGCGGCCGACCAGCCCGAGGAAGAGGAGCGCCAAGATCCCGAACACGGCCGGCGCGCGCAGGCGCGGAAGCGTGGGCGCCGGCGGCGTGCCGTGGCGCAGCGTGCCCGACTTCACCTGGGTGTCTCCGCGCGGGGCATGGGAATGACCTCGGTTCTCGCGGCAGTGGGCAGCTGCATCCGAAGCTGCTCGCGTGCGACCTTCTCCACGCGCGCGGGCATGCCCCACGTGGATTGCTCGAGCTGTAGCTGGCCGAACTCGGTCTCGAATCCACGGTTGGCAGCCTGCGCGCGCTCGAGCTCGACGAAGAGGCGCCGGGCCTGGTGCCGCGACGTGACGAGCGACAGGGCGCACAGCACGAGCACGGCGAGGAGCACGAGGTTGACCCTGGTCACGGCAAGCTACGGCTCACGCCGCCTCCACGTAGCCACGCGGCCAGTGGCCGGGCATCGCGTGCGCGGTGCGCTCGGCAACGCGCAGCACCGCGCTGCGCGAGCGAGGATTGCGGTCGATCTCCGCCGCACCGGGCTTGACCGCACGGCCGACGAGGGTGAGCGGCGCGGGCGGCAGCGCGTCGGTGCGGATGGCAAGGCGCGCCGTCGCGGGATCGCCCGCGAAGGGACGCGAGGCGCGCGTCATGAAGCGCTTGACGATGCGGTCTTCGAGCGAGTGGAAGCTGATCACCGCGAGGCTCCCACCATTCCCAAGGAGCTCTATTGCCTGTGGG
>CAZIZD010000572.1:0-1916 GCA_964543615.1 uncultured Alcaligenaceae bacterium
GAGAGGCGCCTTGTGGCGGACCGGCCACAGCGGGCCGCTTTCGGCGGCGCCCGGCGGGCAACGGGCGGCGAGTTCCGCTTCGTTGAGATCGCCCAGGTGCAGCAGCAAGTCGTGGACGCCGTCCGGGCCGGCGGCCAGGCGTTTGTCGAGCCGCTGGAGTTCCAGCGTGAGCGAGTCGATCGCGAACTCGTCCTGCTTCTCGCGCGTGAATTCGTACTTGCCCGCGCAGTCCTCCGCGAACGTGCCCATGAGGCGTCCCTTGTCGTAGGCGTCCTCGAGGCCGTCCAGGAACATGTGGTCCATCGCCTGCTGGTGCCCCATGCGATAGCCGGCGCGCGCCTTGGGCAGGAGATAGGGCGCGTTGCTCATGCTCTCCATGCCGCCCGCGACGATGACCTCGGCCGTGCCGGCGAGCAGCGCGTCGTGCGCGAGCATCGTCGCTTCCATCGCCGAGCCGCACATCTTGTTGACCGTGGTGCAACCCGCCGAGATCGGCAGCCCGGCCTTCAGCGCCGCCTGCCGCGCGGGCGCCTGCCCCTGCCCCGCGGGAAGCACGCATCCCATGAGCACCTTCTCGACCTCGTCGGGCTGGATACCCGCGCGCTCGACCGCCGCCTTGATCGCGACGGCGCCCAGGTCGCTCGCGGCAAGCGATGCAAAGTCACCCTGGAAGCCGCCCATCGGGGTGCGGGCAGCGCCGACGATTACCACTGGGTCATTGTCCATCTCGACTCCTGGTGAACGGGTGAGCGGTTGACGGGTGAAGCAGCATGCCGCCGGCGGTGGCGTCGCGTTTCACTCGTTCACCCGTTCACTCGTTCACGGCTTTCACTTCGTCTCGTTGAAGAGTTCCCGCCCGATCAGCATGCGCCGGATCTCGCTCGTGCCCGCGCCGATTTCATACAGCTTGGCGTCGCGCCACAGCCGCCCGGTGGGAAACTCGTTGATGTAGCCGTTGCCGCCGAGCGCCTGGATCGCCTCGCCGGCCATCCACGTGGCCTTCTCCGCCGCGTAGAGAATCGCGCCCGCGGCGTCCTTGCGCGTGGTCTCGCCGCGGTCGCACGCCTGCGCCACCGCGTACACGTAAGCCCTGCAGGCCATCATGGTCGAGTACATGTCGGCGACCTTGCCCTGCATCAGCTGGAACTCGCCGATCGATTGGCCGAACTGCCGGCGATCGTGGATGTACGGCAGCACCACGTCCATGCACGCGGCCATGATGCCGAGCGGACCGGCGGCGAGCACGGCGCGCTCATAGTCGAGGCCGCTCATCAGCACCTGCACGCCGCGTCCCTCTGCCCCGAGCACGTTCTCTTCGGGCACTTCGCAGTCGACGAACACGAGCTCGCAGGTGTTGGAGCCACGCATGCCGAGCTTGTCGAGCTTTTGCGCGGTGGAGAATCCCTTCATTCCCTTCTCGATCAGGAACGCGGTGATGCCCTTCGGTCCCGCCTGCACGTCGGTCTTCGCGTACACGACGAGCGTATCCGCGTCCGGGCCGTTGGTGATCCACATCTTGTTGCCGTTCAGCACGTAGCGGTCGCCCTTGCGATCGGCGCGAAGGCGCATCGACACGACGTCGGAGCCCGCACCGGGCTCGCTCATCGCGAGCGCACCCACGTGCTCGCCGCTCACGAGCCCGGGCAGGTACTTGCGCTTCTGCGCCTCGCTGCCGTTGCGGCGGATCTGGTTGACGCAAAGGTTCGAGTGCGCGCCGTAGGAAAGGCCCACCGACGCGGAGCCGCGCGAGATCTCCTCCATGGCGATGCAATGCGCGAGGTAGCCCATGTCGGTGCCCCCGTACTCCTCGGGGACGGTAATCCCGAGGAGGCCCAGATCGCCCATCTTGCGCCACAGATCGGTGGGGAAGGCGTTGGTGCGGTCGATCTCGGCCGCGCGCGGCGCGATCTCGGCAG
>CAZIZD010000573.1:0-1464 GCA_964543615.1 uncultured Alcaligenaceae bacterium
GCCATGATCTCCCGCGCCGTCGTTGCCTCGTGGATCTCTGCGTTCGCGTCAGTCTCGAACTGCCGCGCGAGAAACCAGCCGTTCGCGTTCGCGAGCTCGACGGCCTTCTGGTACATGCCGAAGCCCTTGGCCGCGCGCGGTGTCAGGACGACCTTGGCGCCGAGCATGCGCATGAGCTTGCGTCGCTCGATCGAGAAGCTGTCGGCCATCGTGACGACCAGCGGATAGCCCTTTTGCGCGCATACCATCGCAAGGCCGATGCCGGTGTTGCCGCTGGTCGCTTCCACCACTGTCTGTCCCGGCTTCAGCGTCCCGTTGCGCTCGGCCGCCTCGATGATGTTGAGCGCCAGACGATCCTTGACGGAGGACGCGGGATTGAACGCCTCCACCTTCACGTACATGCGCACGTGCTTCGGCGCGATGTTGTTCACCCGGATGCACGGCGTGTCGCCGACGGTGTCGAGCACGCTGTCGTAGAGGCGACCGCGACCCTTGGTGCTCCGGACTCCCGCACTTGCAGTCATATCTTCTCCTGGCAATGTCTCGTGAAGGACGCCGCGGTCTCTGCGGGTCGCAGGCGTCGGCGCGACCGCTCCGTATTATGTGGCTGATGCCGGCATTGGGACGCTTACGCGCCAGGCAAAGGAAGGACCTGGCCGCACGTTCGGGCGAGCACGTCCACCACCGTCACTCGTCCCCCACCTTCCTTCGGCCCGCTTTCGTCTCGCCGCGCTTCACCTTGGAGTCGACACGCCGCCGCTGCGACGCTCGCGTCGGCCGCGTCGGACGCCGCTCGGGCGCGACCGCAACCGCGGCCTCGACGATCTCCCGCAAGCGCGCCATCGCGTCCTCGCGATTGCGCTCCTGGCTGCGAAAGCGCTGCGCCTTGAGGACGAGCACACCGTCCCCCGAGATGCGCTGGTCGCGGCTTTGCAGGAGGCGCTCCTTGACGTCATCCGGCAGCGAGGATGCACGCACGTCGAAGCGGAGGTGCAGGGCAGTCGAGACCTTGTTGACGTTCTGCCCGCCGGCGCCCTGCGCCCGGATGGCGGACCACTCGATCTCGTCCGGGTCGATGTCGATCATGGCGGCCCGCGGCGTCGCAAGACCGCGCTATACCTTGATGCCCTCTTCCTGCACTTCCTTCACGATCTTCGCCGCCACCTCCGGCGTGATCGCGGCCACGTCGTCCTGGTACTTGAGCAGCACGCCGAGCGTGTCCGCCACGGTGTCGGGATCGAGCGCGATGCGGTCGAGCGCGATGAGCGCCTCGGCCCAGTCGAGCGTCTCGGCGATGCCGGGCGACTTGAAGAGGTCCATCTTGCGGATGCGCTGCGTGAAGGCCACGACCTCGCGCGCGAGCCGCTCCGGCGCCTTGGGACACTTGCGTTGCACGATCGCAAGCTCGCGCAGCGCATCGGGATAGTCGACCCAGTGGTAGAGGCAGCGGCGCTTGATGGCGTC
>CAZIZD010000573.1:1474-1896 GCA_964543615.1 uncultured Alcaligenaceae bacterium
CGCGTGCGATTGGAGGTGAGCACGACCACGGGCGGCGTCTTCGCGCGGACGACGCCCAATTCCGGAATCGACACCTGAAAGTCGGAGAGCACTTCGAGGAGATACGCCTCGAACGGCTCGTCGGTGCGGTCGAGCTCGTCGATGAGCAGCACGGGCGGCACGCCGTCGTCGGGGTCGATGGCCTGCAAGAGCGGGCGCTTCAGCAGGAACTCGCGCGTGAAGATGTCGTGCGAGAGCTTCTCGCGCGCGACGTTGCCTGCGGCCTCCGCAAGGCGGATCTCGATCATCTGCCGCGGATAGTTCCACTCGTAAACGGCAGCCGCGGTGTCGAGACCTTCGTAGCACTGCAGGCGCACGAGCGGCTTGCCCAATCCCTTTGCGAGCACTTTCGCGATCTCGGTCTTGCCCACCCCCGCCTCGCC
>CAZIZD010000574.1:0-1880 GCA_964543615.1 uncultured Alcaligenaceae bacterium
GCGCATGACGATGAAGCTCGATGCCGACAAGCTGACCGAGCTGTCGCCCGACAAGACGTGGGGCCTCGAGCGGCGCAAGGCGCTCGAGCACTACGAGGCCAACGACGGCGACCTGTTCGACTTCACGACGCGCTGGACGGCCGTGATGGCCAAGGGGGACGACGGCCAGTGGCGCCTGCGCGCGATCCACTTCGGCACCAACAACCTCGACAATCCCGTCCTCACCAAGGTCAAGAACACGCTGATCCGCGACGGCATCATCGGCGCCATCGTCGCGCTCCTGGTCGGCCTCGGCCTGGGCTTCTTCATCGCTCGACGGAAGAAGGCCGCGACCCCGAGCTAGCCTGCCCCGGGCCGGGCACGCCCCCTTGAGGGGGAGGCGCCGCAGGCGCGGGGGGCTGCCCATCGCACCATCCCGGCGCGGGCGCACCAAGGCTGCGCGCGCGGCACGACGTGCATTGCATGCAACGCATTGAATTTGCGCGTGCTTTGTCGTGGTTTGCTTCTTGCAATGGCCGTGCGCAATGGGAGCCGTGGACCATATGCGCGCCGTCGTGGTGGACGCCGAACCGGGCGCCATCGCGATCGATCCGGGCACGGCCGCGCTCGTGCTCATCGACATGCAGCGCGACTTCCTCGAGCCTGGCGGCTTCGGCGAAACTCTCGGCAACGATGTCTCGCTGCTCGCCGCGGCGATCGAGCCTTGCCGCGCGGTGCTTGCCGCGGCACGCCGGCTCGGCATGCTGGTCGTGCATACGCGTGAAGGCCATCGGCCCGATCTCTCCGACGCACCGATTGCCAAGATCGAGCGTGGCTCGCCGAGCATGCGCATCGGCGCGCAAGGTCCGATGGGGCGCATCCTGGTGCGCGGCGAAGCGGGGCACGACATCGTGCCCGCGCTCGCGCCCATTGCGGGCGAGCCCGTCGTCGACGAGCCGGGCAAGGGCGCGTTCTTCGCGACCGATCTCCACGAGATCCTGCGCAACCGGCGCATCGACACGCTGATCGTCGGCGGCGTCACCACCGAGGTCTGCGTGCACACGACCGTGCGCGAGGCCAACGATCGCGGTTACCGCTGCCTCGTTCCCGGCGACTGCTGCGCGTCCTACTTCCCGGAGTTCCACGCCGTCGGCCTCGCCATGATCAAGGCGCAGGGCGGCATCTTCGGATGGGTCACCGATTCGCGCCGCCTGCTGGCGGCGCTGCCAACGTGAGGAGCATGCGATGACGCAAGCCAAGCCCGCCCTGTGGACCCCCGGCGACTGGAACGCCTTCTTCGGTTTCGGCACCAACATCCTCGTCAACATGCTGGTGCTGACCGGGCTCCTGCGCTTCGTCCTCAAGATGCCCGACGACATCGTGTTCGGGCGCATCCTCCCCGCGGCGGGCCTCATGATGGCGCTGTCCACGATGTACTACGCGTGGCTCGCGTACCGGCTCGCGCTGAAGACGGGACGCAACGACGTCTGCGCGCTGCCCTCTGGCATCAGCGTGCCGCACATGTTCGTGGTCGTGTTTGTGATCATGCTGCCGATCAGCCTCAAGACCGGCGACCCGATCAAGGGATGGGAAGCGGGGCTCGTGTGGGTGTTCGTGCAGAGCTTCGTGCTCATGCTGGGCGGATTCATCGCGCCCATCGTGCGCAGGATCACGCCGCGCGCGGCGTTGCTCGGCACCCTCGCCGGCGTGTCCATCGCCTTCATCTCGATGCGCCCTGCCGAGGAGATGTACATGACGCCGGTGATCGGCATCGTGTGCTTCGCGATCATCCTCGCGAGCTGGTTCGGCGGCGTGCGCTACTGGCGCGGCATTCCCGCGGGTCTCGTCGCGATCGCCGCGGGCACGGCCATCGCGTGGGCCTCCACGGCATTCGGCGTGTC
>CAZIZD010000575.1:0-1876 GCA_964543615.1 uncultured Alcaligenaceae bacterium
GCCGCTCGCCGTCGACGGCCCGCAGCTCGGGATGCTCGTCGCACTTTGCCTCGCGAAACGGGCAACGCTGCGCGAAGCGGCATCCCGCGGGCCAGTGCGTCGGATCGGGCGGCACGCCTTCGATCGTGGTGAGGCGGCGATTGCCGTCGGGCGCGCGATCCATGCGCGGCGCCGCGTTGAGCAGTGCCCATGTGTACGGATGACGCGGATCGGTGAGCAGCGCCTCGGTGGGGCCCTCCTCCACCACCTCGCCGGCGTACATCACGACCACGCGGCTGCACACGTTGGCGATCACGCCAAGATCGTGGCTGATGAGCACGATGGCCGTGCCGAAATCCGCGTTGAGATCGCGCAGCAGGTCGAGGATCTGCGCCTGGATCGTCACGTCGAGCGCCGTGGTGGGTTCGTCCGCGAGCAGCAGCATGGGCTCGTTGGAGAATCCCATCGCGAGCATCACGCGCTGGCGCATGCCGCCCGAGAACTGGTGCGGGAAGCCCTTGACCGCGCGCTCGGGCGCGAGGATGCCCATCTTCGCGAGAAGCTCGATGGCCCTGCGCAGCGCGGCGGGACGGCTGTGACGGCCGTGCGCGACCATCGCCTCGACCAGCTGGTCCGAGATCCGCTTGACCGGATTGAGCGAAGTCATCGGGTCCTGGAAGACCATCGAGATCGCGCCGCCGCGCAGGGACCGGATCTCGTCGTCGCCCATCTTCACGATGTCGCGCTCGTGAAAGCCGATGCTTCCGCTCGCGATGCGGCTCTGGTCCTGCAGGAGCCGGATCACCGACAATGCCGTAACACTCTTGCCTGACCCCGACTCGCCGACGATGCCGAGCGTCTCGCCGGGCATCACGTCGAAGCTCACGCCGTCGACCGCGCGCACCACGCCCGCGTCCGTATCGAAATACGTTCGCAGGTCGCGCACCGCGAGCAACGGGCGCTCGGGCCGCCCGGATTCAGCGGCGGCGGGCGCGGGGGTCGAGCCAGTCACGGATACCGTCTCCCAGGAAGTTGAAGCCCATCACCACCGAGAAGATCGCAAGCCCGGGGAACGTGGCACACCACCACTGCTCGACCAACTCGCGGCCCTCCGACACCATGGCGCCCCACTCGGGTGTCGGCGGCACCACGCCCAGGCCAAGGAAGGAGAGCCCCGCGAACACGATGATCGCGTGCCCCACGTCGAGCGTGACGAGCACGATGAGCGGGCCCAGCGCATTGGGCATGATGTGCTTGAACAGGACCCGTCCGGGTCCGTAGCCGATCACGTGCGCGGCCTCGACGTACTCCTGGTTGCGCTGCACGAGCACGAGACCGCGCGCGAGCCGCGCGAACTTGGGCCACCACACGACGAGCATCGCGATCATCGTGTTGAGCGTGCCGATGCCGAGCGCCGCAGCAATGGCCATGGCGAGGATGATCGGAGGAAAGCACAGCACGAGATCGGTGAAGCGCATGAGCGCGTTCTCGACCCAGCGCCCCGCATACGCCGCGATGCCGCCGACGACGACACCGAACGCGGCGCCGAGCAGCACGACCGCGATGCTGACGAACAGCGACACGCGGCCGCCGTACAGCAGGCGCGACAACACGTCGCGGCCCAGCGTGTCGGTGCCGAGCCAATGCGCCGACGACGGCGGCAGCAGGCGCTGCGTCACGTCCACGACGTCCGGCTTGTAGGGCGCGATCCACGGCGCGAGGAGGGCGAGGACGATCCACACGGCGATGATCGCAGCGCCGACGGCAGCGAGCCCGTAGCGCCGCCGCCAGCGCTGGCCCTTGGTGGTGCTGGGCGGGGCATTGAGCTCCACCGCCGCGACGCGCACCGGATCCTGAACGGCTACCGTGTCGTTCATCGGCCCGGACTCACTTCTTG
>CAZIZD010000576.1:0-1873 GCA_964543615.1 uncultured Alcaligenaceae bacterium
CACGGGGGTTACGGGCGTTCTAGCGATAACGCGGTAGGATACACACGGGCGCGAAAGCCGCGCCCGGACGAAAGCACGCGGAGCGCGCGCTTCGCGCTTTTTGCTACATTCGGGCGCCACCTGCGACGCCATGACTACGCTCACCACCCGCCTCGATCCACGTTCCGCCGAGTTCAAGGCCAACGCCTCGCTGATGCGTGACCTCGTCACCGACCTCAAGACCAGGACGGAGCAGGTCGCACGCGGCGGCAGCGAGGAGTCCCGGCAGCGCCACCTCGCCCGCGGCAAGCTTCTCCCGCGCGACCGCATCGGCGCCCTGATCGATCCGGGCTCGCCCATGCTCGAGCTGTCGCCGCTCGCGGCATACGGCATGTACGGGGGCGAGGTGCCCGCCGCGAGCATCATCACGTGCATCGGCCGCGTGTCGGGCCGCGAGTGCGTGATCGTCGCCAACGACGCGACGGTCAAGGGCGGCACGTATTACCCGATGACGGTGAAGAAGCACCTGCGTGCGCAGGAGATCGCGCGCGAGAACCGCCTGCCCTGCATCTACCTCGTCGACTCCGGCGGCGCGTTCCTGCCTGAGCAGGACACGGTGTTTCCGGATCGCGAGCACTTCGGCCGCATCTTCTACAACCAGGCGACGATGTCGGCGCAGGACATCCCGCAGATCGCCGTGGTGATGGGCTCGTGCACGGCGGGCGGCGCGTACGTGCCCGCGATGTCGGACGAGACCGTCATCGTCAGGAACCAGGGCACCATCTTCCTCGGCGGACCGCCGCTCGTGAAGGCCGCCATCGGCGAGGAGGTGACCGCCGAGGAGCTGGGCGGCGGCGACGTGCACACGCGCATCTCGGGCGTGGCCGATCACCTCGCGGAGAACGACGCGCATGCGCTGCACATCGCGCGGCGGATCGTCGCCAACCTCAATCGCGTGAAATCCATCGGCGTCGCCACCCGGCCGCCGGCGGACCCGCTGTACGACGCGGAGGGGATCTACGGCGCGATTCCCAATGACACGCGCAAGCCTTACGACGTGCGCGAGGTGATCGCGCGGGTAGTGGACGGCTCGGAGCTCGACGAGTTCAAGGCGCGCTACGGCACCACGCTGGTGACGGGCTTCGCGCACATCCACGGCTATCCCATCGGCATCGTCGCCAACAACGGCATCCTGTTCTCGGAGTCCGCGCAAAAGGGCGCGCACTTCATCGAGCTTTGCGCGCAGCGCGGCATACCGCTCCTGTTCCTGCAGAACATCACGGGATTCATGGTGGGCCGCAAGTACGAGCACGAGGGCATCGCGCGGCACGGTGCGAAGATGGTCACCGCGGTCGCGTGCGCCAACGTGCCGAAGTTCACGGTGATCATCGGCGGCAGCTTCGGCGCGGGCAACTACGGCATGTGCGGTCGCGCGTTCGGCCCGCGGTTCGTCTGGATGTGGCCTAACGCGCGCATCTCGGTGATGGGCGGGGAGCAGGCCGCCTCGGTGCTCGCGACGGTGCGCCGCGATGGCATGACCGCCGCGGGCAAGCCGTGGAGCAAGGAAGAGGAGGAGGCCTTCAAGCAGCCGATCCGCGATCAGTACGAGACGCAGGGACATCCGTACTACGCCACGGCGCGCCTGTGGGACGACGGCGTGATCGATCCCGCGCAGACCCGGCGCGTGCTCGGCCTGGCGCTGTCGGCGTCGCTCAACGCGCCCATCGAGAAGACGCGCTTCGGCGTCTTCCGCATGTGATGTTCAACAAGATACTCATCGCCAACCGCGGCGAGATCGCCTGCCGCGTCATCAAGACCGCGCGCCGCATGGGCGTACGCACGGTTGCCGTCTTCTCCGACGCCGACGCCAACGCGCGTCACACGCGCCTCGCGG
>CAZIZD010000577.1:0-1860 GCA_964543615.1 uncultured Alcaligenaceae bacterium
CGTCGGGGAGGGGGTTGGAAGCATGGCTCATGTCGTGCGCTCTCCATGACTGCTTGTTGCGTCGGCGTCGTCCAGCGTCTCCCACTTCATGATGCCGAAGGGCGAGCGGCACGCCTCGCACTGGAACAGGATCTCCGACACGGTGCCGCCGAACAGGCTCTTGAGGCGCGTGCGCGTCGAGCCGCACCACGGGCAGCGCACGCGACCGCGATAGCGCGCGGCGGCGGTGCCTCCGGTCGCGGCGGGCGCACGAATCTTCATGCGAAGCCGGGACCCTGGTCGCCCAGGTGGCCGATGAGCTTCAGGAAGGCGCTCGCGGGCGCGATGGTGAGCTCGATCCACTCGCGCTCGGCGTACATCATGCGCGCGCGCGCCTTGGCGAGCTCCTCGTTGGGCGCGGTGAGCGACCCAATGTGCATCAGCGCTTCGCCGGCGGCGCCGCGGCCGAACACTTCATAGCGGGCACCCGCCCGTTCCGACATCCACTTGGCCATGAGTCCGGTCCTGTCGCTACTCCATGGGAAGGATCTGGTAACCGAAGGTGCGGATGCGGCGGCGCGCCTCGGGCGCCAGGTCGTCCTTGCACCACAGCGTGTCCCACTTCACCTTGACCGAGACGTCGGTCACGCCGTCGATGGTGGCGATGGCCTCGCGCATGTCTTCCTGGATCATCGTCCACGCGGGGCAGCCGATGCACGGGAACGACACGCCGACCGCCACCTTGCCGTCGTCCGCGACGTCGATTGAGCGCACCATGCCCATGTCGATCACGCTGATCTTCATGTGCGGGTCGAGCACGTCCCGCAGGGAGGCACGCACGCGTTCGGCGGTCACCACAGCAGATCGCCCCATTCCTCGTGCTGCAGCCGTGCGTGGCCCGACGGGTTCATCGGTCCGCCTGCCTTGAGCTGCGCGATGGTGTCCTCCCAGCTCGCCTGCTTCCACGTCCAGGTGCGGGTCGCCGGATCGCACATCATGGGATACGGACAATCGATGACCCACTGGTCCGTCGCCGCGTCGTAGTGCGAGGGCGTCTTGAATCCGATCGCCTCGGCAAACTCCCCGGCGCTCTTGAGCCACATCTGGCGCATCGTGTCGTTGGACCAGCCGCGGATGCGGTAATCGAGCTGTCCCTTGCGCGTCTTGAGGGCGTCGGGCAGGCCGAACCAGGTGGTGCCGTGCGGCCACAGCCAGTCGGCGGCGTCCTGGACGGCCTTGCGCGTCTCTTCCGAGTGCTTCCAGTAGAACTTGATCCAGCGCGCGCCGTGGCCGACGTGGAAGTTCTCCTCGAAGTTGATCTTGCGCAGCGCGCGGCGGTAGGGCGCGAACGAGCAGTTCTCCTCGATGTCGCGCGTCGTGATGCGCCCGGCACGATCGAGGAGCGCCTGCGACATGCAGAACTCGATGTAGTTCTTGATCGGGAACTGCATGATCATCAGCGTCTTCACCTTCGACGGGTCGACGTTGAAGGTGATGTCCTCGACCGACGTTCCGAACTGCTCGAGCAGCATGCCTTGCTGGTGTGCGTGGCCGATCTCGTCCTGGATGGTCGCGGAGATGGCGATCTTGGCGCCGATGTCGGGCGCCGTGTCGTAAGCGGTGTAGGCCCAGGTGAGGACGGTGACCTCCGACTGGGCGGCGATGTAGAGCGTCTGTCGCAGCGCCTCCTGGTACTCGGGGAAGAGCTCGCGCATCTCCTCGATGAGCTCGTCCGCGCGGATCTTGCGCAGCGTCTCGAAGCCGTCGAGGTCGGGCATCATGACGTCGAGCAGCACGACGCTCGGCTGCGGCGGCCGCCGCATGCCGTCGAGCAGCGCCGCGCCGGTGGTGTAGACGTCCACGTCGTCGCCGCGCGAGGTC
>CAZIZD010000578.1:0-1855 GCA_964543615.1 uncultured Alcaligenaceae bacterium
GCGTCGACCTTCACCGGCTCCTTCACGTGCACGGCCGTCGGCTGCCCTTTCGGCGCCGATTGGACCTGAAGAACCGGCTCGGCCGCCGGTCCGCTCCGGCGGGAGGGCGCCGCCTCGACCGTTTCCCCCGAGGCCGCCTGACGTAGGCGTCGGATGAGTGAGTCGTGATTCGGCTCGCGCCGCTCGCGCTTGGCGGCCTCGGCGAGATCCAGCACCAGCGTGATCCGCTGCATCGCCGGCATCTCGAAGTCGCGGACCAGGAGCGCGCCGGTCCTGCCGCTGTGCTTCCACGAGATGTGGCGCGGCGAGTCGCCATGCTGGAACGGGCGGATGGAATGGATCTCCTCGCCCATGCCCTTGCGGTGCGACGGCTCGCCGCCTTCGCCGAGCCCGCGCAGGATGCCCGGGACGGAGCTGCGGTCGAGGCGCGGCCACACCAGCACCTCGAGCGGAACCGGGACTCGCCGGCCGCGCTCGATGAAGAGCGTCCCGCAGCCGGCGATCAGCCGTCCCGCGATCGGCCAGCCCCGCAGCTCGCTCTTCGCGATGAAGCGCGACGGCAGGTGCGCGTTCAGCACGAAGATGTCGAGCCACGAGATGTGATTGGCGACCAGCAGGACGTTGCCGCTCGCGGACCCGAGCTCGCCGCTCACGTGCGCGCGCACCTTGAGGATGCGCAGGAGCCGCGCGCTCCACCGTTTGACGATCGCGCGCTTGCGCGCGGAGCTCACGAAGGGAAAGACGAACATCGTCGTGCCCACGCCCGCCAGCACGTGCACGTACGTGCGCAGGGCGCGATACCAGCGCACCGGCAGCGGGTTCACCCGCCGCCCCTCCTCCAACGCGCTCATGCGCCGTGGGTTCCCGGCCGCCCTTACCAGACGTCCGAGCCGAAGGTGGCGCGATAGAGCGACGCTACGGCCTCGCGCGTGGGCGCGTGCTTCTGCGCGCCGCGCGAGGAGATCTTGATCGCGCCCAGCACCGACGCGAGCCCGCCCGTGCGCTCCCAGTCCCATTGGTGCGCGATGCCATAGAGGAGTCCCGCCCGGTACGCATCGCCGCATCCCGTGGGATCCAGAACCTCCTTCGCCTTCGCCGCCGGGATCGTGTACGTCTTGCCCCCGGCGTGGATCACCGAGCCGTCGGCGCCCAGCGTGACGACCAGCGCCTCCACGCGCTCCGCGATGGCCGCGAGGGGCACGCCGGTGCGCTCGGCGAGCATGCGGCCCTCGTAGTCGTTGACCGCGACGTAGCGCGCCTTGCCGACGAAGTCCATGAGCTCGGGACCGTCGAACAAGGTCATGCCCTGGCCCGGATCGAACACGAACGGAATGCCCGCCTGCGCGAACTGCTCCGCGTGCGAGCGCATGCCGTCCTTGCCATCGGGCGCGATGATGCCAAGGCCGATGTCCGCGACGTCGCCGACGCGGCTCTGGTGCGAATAGTTCATCGCCCCCGGGTGGAAGGCCGTGATCTGGTTGTCGTCGAGGTCCGTGATGATGAAAGCCTGCCCGGTGTATTCGCCGCCGATGCGCTTCAGGTACGCATGGCTGATGCCGATCTCGTCCAGGCGCAGAAGGTACGGCGCGATGTCCTCGCCCACCGTGGCCATCAGCAGCGGGTCGCCGCCGAGCAGCTTCAGGTTGTAGGCGATGTTGCCCGCGGTACCGCCGAACTCGCGCCGCATCTCCGGGGTCAGGAAGCACACGTTCAGGATGTGCAACTGGTCCGCGAGCAGGTGATTCTTGAACCGGTCGGGGAACACCATGATGGTGTCGTAGGCCATCGAGCCGGTGATGAGCGTGGTCATGTTGCCTTTCAGGGGAACGGAATCAGGGATAAAAAAGATACAAGC
>CAZIZD010000579.1:0-1853 GCA_964543615.1 uncultured Alcaligenaceae bacterium
AGACGAGCGCGCCGCGCGCGCTCGTTCCAGCGTTATTTGTTTACCGGAGAGTCGGGATCCATCAGCAGGGCGACCAAGTCCTTGACCTGCGCCTCGGTGAGGATCTGCATGTGCCCGAAGCGCGGCATGTTCGAGCATGCGCTGTAGGCATCGGCATTGTAGATCTTGCCGTAGGCGTACTTGCGCATGTCGTCGTTATAGCCGCGCAGCTTGCCGAACTGGTAGAGCGGCGGGCCGATCGTCCCGTACGAGACCTCCTGCGGCGAGAGCTGGTGGCACGCGTAGCAGTTGCCGCCGACGGGCCCCTTGGGATCGTCGGAATACTGCTTGCCACGGCCGTCCTGCGCGATGCGCTCGCCGTTCTTCCAGTCGCCCATGTACTTGCCGTCGGCGGGCCACTTGATCAGCGCGAGATTGAGCTTCTCGATCTTCTCGGCAACATCCTTGGGCGGAGCCTTGGTGCCGTACTGCGTGCAGAGCTTCTGGGTCTCGTCCTGGTCGAGGCGATCGAGGCCCGCCTGCCCGCGCGCGTTGAACGAGGCCTTCAGCACCTGCGCGGCCTTGGCGCTGGTCTCGGCATCGGAGGGGCCGGTGGCGCATCCGGCGATCCACGCCGCGGCAGCCGCCAGTGTCGCGTATGCAGCAACTCGTTTGATGGTCATGGGGTTCATCGCTTGATGGCCGGGGCGTCGAACTTCGCGCCGTTGGCGTTGACCGCAAGGAACGTGGTGAGGTCGATCGACGCGTCCGATCCGAAGACGAGCTCCGGAAACCGCTGCTGGCGGAAGCAGTCGTTGAGGCGCCACTGGAACGAGCGCAGCTCGCCCTGCGACACGCGATACGCGGGCCACGTGGTGTAGGCCTTCTGCGCTCCCGCCTTGTTCGTGAGATTGGGCAGGTCCTGCAGGCGGATGCGCTTGCCGTCCTCGCCGTGGCACGTTGCGCAGGAGAAGTCGTGCGTGCCGCCGCGGAAGTAGAACATCTTCTCGCCGAGCGCGTAGGCTTCCCGCTCCTTGGGATGCGACTGCGGCACGTTCATCGCGACACCGCGCGACTCGGACGTGACGAAGGCGACGAAGGCCTCCATGTCGGCCTTCCTGTCGTTGCCCGCGCCGAAGGGATTCTTCTTCGCGTCGGCCTCGGTGTAGCCCTGAAGCTTGACCATGCACCACACGATGCGCGTCTCGAGGTCCATCACGCGGTCGGCGTCCGGGAAGTAGCGCGGGAGTTGCGCATACGCGCCCTTCACGACACCGGCCCCGAGTCCGAGGTCGCACTTCTCGAGCGACACCTTGTTGGGACCGCGCGGCTCCTTCCATAGACCTTCGCCGCGCGCCTCCCACAGTTCCGCGGGATTGCCGTCCTGCAGCGCGGCGCGGTACTTGGCGATCTCGTCGACGGTACTTCCCTGCCCGAGCGCGGTCGCGGCGAGCGCGACGGCCGAAGCGGCCATGACACTGCGGGCGGCCCAACGGCCGCGCGATGTCTTCATGCATCCTCCAAAAGAAGCGGACGCTCGCGCGTCCGTACCGCCATCAGGCGATGGTCGCTTCGTCGGTTCTCTTCTCGCCGCGATTGTCGACCCACGAGACGGCGACCTTGTCGCCCTTGGCACCGCCCTTGAACTTGAACGACAGGAACGGATTCTTGGCAACCGCGGGCCCCCACTGGGCCGTGAGCACCGTCTTGCCGTTCCACGTAGCCGTCACGTCCTGGATGAACCAGGCGGGGATGGTCTTGCCCTGCGCGTCCTTGCGCTGGCCGGTTTCCATCTCGTGGCTCATGAGCACCTTGACCTCGGTCGAGTCGCCCACGACGTTTGCGCGAATTCTGCTGGGATCGGGCATGTCAGC
>CAZIZD010000580.1:0-1849 GCA_964543615.1 uncultured Alcaligenaceae bacterium
GCGCCGATGATGAGCCACACGAGGGTGTTCATCGTGCCGGCCCGCCTTGTCGGAGCACCCCTTGGTGCCCCACTCCCGCACCCATGCGGGAGGTACCACTCTTGTCGTTCATGTGCGCGCAGCATTGCGCGCAAATGTGACAGGCGGATTACGCGACGGCGCGGTGCTGAAACGAGCTCGGGGACGGTAATGCACCCCACCCCAACCCTCCCCTGCATTCGCAGGGGAGGGAGTGGATGGGTCCTACGCCGCGCGCGGCTTCACCAACCACGCGATCGCCAGCCCGGCGATGAAGTAGCCGACGACGTACTCGACCAGGTTCGCGGCCGTGAACTCGAACGGGAACCGGTACCAGTTCCAGTACGGGACGCTGATCGAAACCCAGGCGAACGCACCCATCATCGTGATCAGGATCACGCGCTGCAGGTACGAGCCGACGAGGAACGACGCCACGATCGCAGCGAGCAGCGCACCGAGCACGTCGCTGCCGAACTGCGTGCCGAGCATCTTGATGAAGTTCGCGTTGATGTCCTCGCCCGTCGGGTGGTAGACGACCCACGCCTGCGGACGCGTGACGGCGCGCTCGCCGAATGCCTTGCTCTTCGCTTCGTCCTGCCAGTCGGCTTCGGGCATGAACGGCAGCATGTAGATGCCGGGCTCCTGGAAGTTCGCGCCCATCGCCTCGATGACGGCGGTCTGCTTCGCGTCGTCGACTTCGACCATACCCGCCATGCCGAGCGGCAGGAACATGTGCGAAACGAAGCCCCAGAGAAAGATCAACAGCCCGCCGAGCAGGCCTGCTCCGATGATGCGACCCATGGACGACTCCCCGAACCGTATGGCGCAACGTCGCGACGCCGTCAGCCCCAGGCGGCGCGTCCCGCCGCGAAGCCTAGCGCGACCGCGAGCACGCCGAGAAGCAGGTGCGAGGCAATCGTCCCGGCCGCGAGCAGGAAACGGTCTGCGCGCAGCAATTGCCACAGTTCGAGGCCGAACGCGGAGAACGTGGTCAGGCCGCCCAGGAAGCCGGTCATCAGCAGGTTGCGCCAGAACGGCGTGGCCGCACCGCGCCGCTCCAGCCACACGAGCACGAGCCCCGCGAGGAAGCATCCGACGACGTTCACGGCGAGCGTCGCCATCGGCAGGCCGTACCAACCGCGCCGCACGAAGAGCTCGTTCACGGCGTAGCGCAGCGTGGCGCCGCCTGCACCGCCCACCGCGACGGCACCGATGTTCCAGGCATTCGTCATGTCGCCTTCCCCTGCCCCGCCCCGCGCAAGGCCGCGGTGCGCGCTTCGCGCAACGCATCGAGCTTCTCGCGCAGGCGGATCTCGAGGCCGGCGTCCACCGGCCGATAGTACGCGCGATCGCGCAGCTCCTCGGGCAAGGTCTGCAGCGTGAGCGCGACACGGCCTTCGACGTCGTGGTCGTACTGGTATTCGCGACCGTAGCCGAGCGACTTCATGAGCTTCGTCGGCGCGTTGCGCACCTCGAGCGGCACGGGCAGCGTGCCGAGCGCGCCGATGTCCGCGCGTGCTTCGCCGAGCGCCACGTACACGGCGTTGCTCTTCGGCGCCATCGCGAGGTAGACGGCCAGCTGTGCGAGCGCGAGGTCGCCTTCGGGCGTGCCGAGGCGATCGAACGTCTGCCATGCCTCGATCGCCATGGTGAGCGCGCGCGGATCGGCGAGGCCGATGTCCTCGATCGCCATGCGCAGCAGTCGCCGCGCGAGGTAATGCGGGTCGACGCCGCCGTCGAGCATGCGCGCGAACCAGTAGATCGACGCGTCGGGATTCGAGTTGCGGACCGACTTGTGGAGCGCGGAGATCTGGTCGTAGAACTGCTCGCC
>CAZIZD010000581.1:0-1836 GCA_964543615.1 uncultured Alcaligenaceae bacterium
GCGTCGCGCAGCGCTACGCGGAACGCTTCGGTGCCCGGCTTGCCGGCCTTGAGCGCGACGGGAATCGCGCGTGCGAGGAGGATGCCCCCGTCCCAGGTATTGGCGCCGAACGTGGCGGGCCTCACGCCAAACTGCTTCTCGTAGGCCGCGATGTACTGCTGCGCAACCTTCCTGGTCGGATTGGAATCGGGAATCTCGTCGATCACGAGCATCGGACCCGCGGCGAGCACCGTCCCCTCGACCTTCTCTTTGCCGAGCTTGATGAAGTCCTCGGTGGCAACCGCGTGCGTCTGGTAGACGCGCCCCTTGTAGCCCTGGTCGAACAGCGTCGCCTGCGGCAGCACGGCCGGACCGCCCACCGCCGCGATGAGCACGGCATCCGGCTTGGCGGCGATGAGCTTGAGCGACTGCCCGGTGACGCTCTGGTCGGTGCGCGCGTAGCGCTCGTTGGCGACGATCCTGATCCCCGCCTTCTCGGCCAGCGCGCCGAACACCTTGTACCAGTTCTCCCCGTACGGGTCGTTGAAGCCGATGAAGCCCACGGTCTTCACGCCGTTCTTCGTCATGTGCTTGATGAGCGCCTCGGCGATGAGGTCGTCGTTCTGCGTCGTCTTGAAGACCCACCGCTTCTTGGCGTCGAGCGGCTCGACCACCGACGACGTGCCCACCGTCGCCATCACCGGCACCTTCGCCTCCGCGATGATGTCGAGGATGGCGAATGCGTTGGGCGTGGTCGACGGCCCGATCATCGCGTCGATGTTGTGCTCCTGGATGAGCTTCTTGATGTTCTGCACCGCGCGCGTGGTGTCACCGCCGTCGTCGAGCTGGATGTACTCGACCGTCGCGCCACCGATCGACTTCGGCAGCAGCTCACCCGTGTTCTTCTGGGGGATGCCGATGGCCGTGGTAGGACCGGTGGCCGACACCATGAGGCCGACCTTGACCTGCGCCGAGGCGGCCACGGCGAATGCGAGCGAGACGATCGCGATGCAAAGACGTGCGAGCACGATGGGGCTCCCGATGGAACGAGTTAGACGGACTGCGCGGCGGCGAATGCGGAGGACCACGCCCACTGAAAATTGTACCCGCCCAGCCATCCCGTGACGTCGACGGCCTCACCGATGAAGTAGAGGGTGGGCAACGCGGTGACCGCCATCGTGCGCGGCGAGAGAGCGCGCGTGTCGACGCCGCCGAGCGTGACCTCGGCCTTGTTGTAGCCCAGCGTTCCGGATGGACGCACCTGCCATCCCGTGAGGGCTGCCGCGGTGGCGCCGGTGTCGATCTCGCGCACGGGGCGCGCGAGGCCATGCGCGTTGCACCACGCCTGCGCCACACGCTTGGGCATGCGATCGGCAAGGACGTTGTCGAGGCGCGCGGTGCCGCCGGCGCGCGAGCGGAGCCATGGTGCGACGTCGCCGTCCGGCAAGAGATTCACGGCGATGGGGGCCTTGCCGTCCCAATAGGAAGAGATCTGCAGGATCGCGGGGCCTGACAGGCCGCGATGCGTGAACAGCAGGTTCTCGCGAAAGCGGCCCTCGCCGCAGGTCACCTCGACGTCCGCGGACACGCCCGACAGCTCACCGTAGCGCGCGAGATCTTCGGGCGACCACGCGAGAGGCACGAGCGCCGGCCGCGGCGGCACCACCGGGATCGCGAACCGCTCCGCTAGGCGGTACGCGAACGGCGTGGCGCCGATCTTCGGGACCGTGAGGCCCCCGGTCGCAACGACCAGCGACTCGCTGCGTATCGCGCCCTCCCCGGTGGCGATCGTGTAGCGGCTGCCGTCGTGCCTCACGCCCTCTACCTGGCACGGCACCCGCCACGTCACGCGGCCGC
>CAZIZD010000582.1:0-1830 GCA_964543615.1 uncultured Alcaligenaceae bacterium
GTGCTGGCGATCGGCAATCCGTTCGGCCTCGGCAACACGGTGACCCTCGGCATCGTGAGCGCGCTGGGGCGCAACTACCTGGGCGTCAACCGCTTCGAGGACTTCATCCAGACCGACGCCGCGATCAATCCGGGCAACTCGGGCGGCGCGCTGATCGACGCCGCCGGCAATCTCGTGGGGATCAACAGCACCATCTTCTCGCAGACCGGCGGATCGCTCGGCATCGGGTTCTCGATCCCCGTCTCGCTCGCGCGCAACGTGTTCGAGCAGATCGTGCGCGACGGCGAAGTCACGCGCGGCTGGCTCGGCATCGAGCCCGCGGCGGTCACGTCGGAAGTCGCGAAGGCGCTTGCGCTGCCGAAGACGGAAGGGGTGGTCATCCGCAGCGTGCAGCCGGGCGGTCCCGCGGAGAAGGCCGGCATGAAGCAGCTCGACGTGGTCGTCGAGATCGGAGGCAAGTCGACACCGAGCGTGCCGCAGCTTCTCGCGCGCATCGCGGAGCTTCCCCCCGGGTCGACCGCCAAGATCAAGGTCGTGCGCGCGGGGAACGACGTGGAGGTGGCCGTGCTCGTGGGCAAGCGGCCGCCGCCGGAGCGTCAATGAACTTCTGACGGACCCGGGATTCGACCGCAGGCGCTACGCGCGCCGGTCGGTCCCGCCTCTGGTCAGGGAAGTCCACACAGCGTCACACTGTTCGGCCCGTAGCCTTCCGCGACGTAGCCCTTCGCCACCATCGCGTCCCGATCCGCGATCGTCGTCGTGTAGCGGTGGTTGGAATCCTTGCGGTTGTTCCACAGGCGATAGATGGGACTGCCTCCGGCGGGACAGGCGCCCGAGGTCGGGTCGGGCAGATCCATCTGGAACACCTCGCTTGCCTCCAGCAGCCAATCGCCCTTGAAGTTGGCGAGAACGGCGACGCACTCGGCGGGGCTGGCCGAGTAGAAGTGGGAGTCGAGCCCCACCGCAGGATTGCCGTACTCGCGGCACACGGGCCGCCGCGACGCCTTGCCCGTGCTGCCCGCGGCGTAGGCCTTGAACGACTTGCCCGTCCGCGCCCAGCCCTTGTGGACGCCGCTGTCGAGATCGGCGATCTCCTTGGCGCTCGCGGTGATGAAGTAGTGATCGAGGGCGGCGTTGTAGAACTCGACGACGGTCGTCGTGGTGGGCTGGGGCGGCAACGACGCCGGCTGCAGGAGCATTCCGACCACCGCACGTGCCGTGGCCTTGCCCGGGATCGCATGGGCCGGGGCGCGCGTATCGCGACCGCCGATGAACACGCCGCGCACGTCCGAGGCGAGCGTGGCCCCGCCCGTGTAGGGGAGTTGCGTCGTCACCGACCCGTCCGTGCCCCAGACGCCTACCGAGTCGATCCCGGCAAACGCCCCGCCCGCTGCGGCGAAGCCATACATGCTGCTGCCGTCGGGAACCACCGCCGCGACCTCGTACGCTTTGCCCGCCGAGGTGGGCGCGGACGCGATGAGCGCCGAGACGCCGGACATGTTGGCGCAGATGAGCGATGCCTGCGACTGCCTGGCCGTTGGTGTCGAATTGCGCACGGGCACGCTCATGCCGATCGGCGCCGCCGCGGGGCCATCCGGCACGGAGTCGAGCGGGACCGGGGCGGACGGCGTTCCGAAGATGTAAGCCGCCGGCTGCGCCGTCATGTCCGCATCGTCCTTATGGGGGATCATGCCCAGCGGGCTGTGCCCGCTGGGGCAGGTCGCGGACACGTTTGCGCTGCCGAGCGCAGGAATGTTCGCCTGTCCGATCTCGATGGAGATCGAAACCGGAGGGTCCTTGACGCAGACGAGGGTCACGAAGACGGCGTAC
>CAZIZD010000583.1:0-1756 GCA_964543615.1 uncultured Alcaligenaceae bacterium
TCTTCCGCCATGATCACTTCGCTCGTCGTCACCGTCGTCGGCCCCGACCGCCCCGGCATCGTCAGCCTGCTCTCCGCCAAGGCGCAGGGCTTCGGCGCTAACTGGGCGGGCAGCCGCATGGCGAGCCTCGCCGGCCAGTTCGCGGGCATGGTGCACTTCGAGGTGCCGCCCGAGCACGCGCAAGCGCTCTCCGATGCGCTGATGGCGCTCGAGTCGACCGACCTCAAGATCCACATCGCGCGCAGCGATGCCGCGAAGGCCCCCGAGGGGCGCCGCGTCGTCAAGCTCGAGGTAGTCGGGCACGACCGCCCCGGCATCGTGCGCGACCTTTCGGGCGCGCTCGCGCAGCGCGGCGTCAGCATCGAAGAGTTGCACACCGAGATCGTGAGCGGCGCCATGACCGCCGAGCAGCTCTTCAAGGTGAAGGCCGTGCTGCTCGTGCCCAAGGCCGTGAGCAACGACGACGTGCGGCGCGCGCTGGAGGCGCTCGCGAACGAGATGATGGTGGACGTGGCGCTGGGGGAGCATCAGCCGTAGGGCCGGGCCCGGCGAAGGGCCGCCCCGAGCCGGGCGCCCCCAGTGGGGGAGGCGGTGCAAAGCACCGCTTCGGGGGCGTACTTCCTACTCCTCCCCCGCGATCTGCTGCAGCTCGTACAGCCGCCGGTAGATCCCGCCTTCGATCGCCATCAGCGCGTCGTGCTTGCCGGACTCGGCGATGCGCCCGTGCAGCAGCACGACGATGCGGTCGGCGGCGCGGATCGTCGACAGGCGATGCGCAATGGCGATGACGGTCGTGTCGCGGGCAACCTCTGCCACCGCCGCGCGTACGGCCTGCTCGGTCTCGCTGTCGATGCGCGAGGTCGCCTCGTCGAGCAGAAGGATACGCGGGCGTCCCGCCAGCGCGCGTGCGATCGCGATGAGCTGCTTCTGCCCGGACGACAGCCGTGCGCCGCCCTCCCCAAGCTCCGTGTCGTAACCCTGCGGCAGCTCGGCGATGAAGCCATGCGCGCGCGCCGCGCGCGCCGCCGCCTCGATCCGCTCGAACGCGATGCCGCGTCCCATGTCGATGTTCTCCCGAACGCTCGCTGCAAGCAGGAACGGCTCCTGCGGCACGAGTCCGACCGCTTCGCGGAAGTGCGCGGTGTCGATGCCGCCGATCGGCATGCCGTCGACGTCGATGCGTCCGCTCTGCGGCGCATAGAAGCGCAACAGCAGCGACAGGAGCGTCGACTTGCCGCTGCCCGTGGGTCCCACGATGCCGACGAAGCTCCCCGCGGGAATGTCGAGCGAGACGTCGTGCAGCACCGGATGCTCGGGATCGTAGCCGAAGCTCACCTCGGCGATCTCCACGTGCCCCGCCCCGATCCTCCGCGCATCGGCGGGTTGCGGCGAATCATGCTCGTCGAGGAGCGCCCCCACGCGCGAGGCGGCGATGACCGACTGCTGCAGGAGCGAGAACTGCATCGTGATCTGGATCAGCGGCTCGACCACGCGCGCGACGTACGCGATGAATGCGTACAGGAGCCCCACCTCGATGCCTTGCAGGCTGTCGGTGCCGATGGCCGCGACCAGCGCCACGATCAAAAGCACGTTCATGAAGTCCAGCGCGGGCCGCAGGAGCCACGCGTTGGCGCGCACCTCGCCGAGCCTTGCGTGATAGTGCGCGTCGTTGGTGCGGGCGAAGCGATCGCCGTAGCGTTGCGCCGCACCGGCGGCCTGCAGCACGGCCATGCCGGCGATGCTCTCGGCCATCTGG
>CAZIZD010000584.1:0-1737 GCA_964543615.1 uncultured Alcaligenaceae bacterium
CGCCTCCGAGCGTCTCCTGCTCCATCAGCAGGTAGGTGCCATAGGCGTTGATGCGATTGGCCTGCTCGAAGGCGGGCAGGCCGCTGAACCGCGACCAGTCGGTGCGCGCGTACGCCGCTTCGAACGGTTCCATTTCGCGTGCCGCTTCGCCCATGGTCTTGCGCAGGTAGGCCAAATACTCGCGCGTGGTCGCAAGGTCGCGCGCCACGTCGCGCGAAGCGGGGCCATGCCCCGGCACCACGACGGCGGGCGCGAGCGGAATCATGATGTCCATCGCGGCGAGCCAGCCCGCGCTGTCGGCGTTGCCCACGAACGGCACGCGTCCGGCGAAGATCAAGTCGCCCGCGAACAGGAGCCGGTCCTGCACGACGTACATCACGATGTCCTCGGGCGAATGCGCGCCCTGCGAGTACAGGAGCCGGAACGTGAGGCCGCCCATGCGGAAGTCGGTGTCGCCGTCGATCCACACGTCGGGACTGACGATGGCGGTGTCGCCGTCGACCCATGGAAACAGATCGGTGCGCCGCTGCGCGAGACGCTCGCTGGCCTGGGGCGAGGCGATGTACGCCTGCGCCTTGCGGTGTGCCCAGATCTCGGCACCGGCCGCCTTGAACGCCTGCAGTCCGTAAATGTGATCGGCGTGATAGTGACTCACGATCACGCGGCGGACGGGCTTGGGCGTCACCTTGGCGATGGCCGCGATCATGGCGCGGCCCAGGGCCGGGGTGCCGAGCGCGTCGAACACGACCACGCCGTCGTCGGTGACGACGAATCCCGCGTTCGACATGAAGCCCTTGTTGGCCACGCTCGCCATGCCGGCCTCGCCCTGGAAGAACCATCCGTGCCGCGACACCTGCGTGGGCACGAGCACGATCTCGGGCCGCGGCTGAGCGTGCAGCGGCAGCGCACATGCAGCGAGGGCAACGACGACGATGCGGGCAAGCGAGATCAAGGAGACGGGCACGCCGGGCAAGCGGGAGAGTCGCAAGGAACAGCGCGTACTTTGCCACGAATGGGCCGCGAAGCGGATTTCATGGGCTTCTGGCCTTATGCTACCGCTCCTCGATGCCACCCTTCCGTTCCAACGCCGTCGTCGCCGTGCGCGTCGCGCTTCTCGTCGCCGCACCGGGCGCCGGGCACGCGCAGACGGATGTGGCGCCCGCCACGCTCGATCCTGTCGTCGTCACCGCGACCCGGCGCGAGGAGCGGAGCTTCGACGTGCCGGCTTCGGTGGACGTGATCGATGGAAGCGTCGTGCGCGACGGGCAGCCCGCGATCAATCTCTCGGAGCCGCTCGTGCGCGTGCCGGGTGTGTTCGCCGCCAATCGCGGCAACTACGCCCAGGACATCCAGATCAGCTCGCGCGGCTACGGCTCTCGCGCCACGTTCGGCGTGCGCGGCGTGCGCCTGTACCAGGACTTCATCCCCGCGACGATGCCCGACGGACAAGGGCAGACGGGCAGCTTCAGCCTGCTGTCGGCGAAGAGCATCGAGGTGCTGCGCGGCCCGTTCTCGACGCTTTACGGCAACGCGTCCGGTGGCGTCATCTCCGTGTTCACGGAAGACCCGACCGCCTCGCCGGTCGCAGAGGCAGCATTGAGCCTGGGCAGCTACACGACCTACAACGCAGGGCTCAAGGCCACGGGCATGGCCGGTCCCGTGGGCTACGTGGCCGCGTTCAATCGCTTCGACACGGACGGCTATCGCGAGCACTCCGCGGCACGGCGCGAGATCGCC
>CAZIZD010000585.1:0-1736 GCA_964543615.1 uncultured Alcaligenaceae bacterium
GGCGCGCCGCGCGCCGCGAGCAACTTGCGAGCGCGAGCAAGACGCTGCGCGAGTGCGCTCTCGTCGGTCAAGAGCCCTGCGGCGATCTCGCGCAGGCTGAAGCCGCACGCGACCTTGAGCGCGAGGGCGACCTGCGAGGCGGCCGGCAACTCGGGATCGCAGCAGGCAAAGATCAACGCGAGCTCGTCGTCGGTGAGCTCGGCCCCGGACGCGGGCGCGACCGCGGCGACGGCGGGCTCGCCGTCCTCGTCGAACGACCACGTCGCCTCGGACGCTCGGGCGCGCAGCGCATCGCGCAGATGATTGCGCGCGACGGTGGTGAGCCACGCGATCGGCTCGTCGGGCGTGCCGGACATCGGCCACAGCCGCAAGGCCTGCACCATCGCGTGCTGCACCGCGTCCTCGGCAAGCGACGGGTCGGCGAGCCGCGCGCTCCGCGTGAGAACGCCCACCAGGCGTCCCCACGCGGCACGGAATGCGGGCGGATCGTCGTGCAGTGCCATCATCCGCGCCCGCGACCGATCAGGTCGCCTCGATGCGGCGCAGCTCGATCTCGTTCTCGCCGTTGAGATGAGGACAGCCTGCGATCGCGCTGAGCGCGTCCTCGTACGACGACGCCTTGATGATGAAGATGCCGCCGATCACGTCCTTGGACTCGATGAACGGGCCGTCGGTGACGAGCGGCTTGCCCGAGCCCGCGCGCATGCGCTTGCCGCCCTCGTCGGCGAGCTTGTGGCCGCCGACCAGGCGCCCCTCCGCCACCATCTTCTGCGACCACTGTCGGTAACGGTCGATGAGGGCCCCGATCTGCGCGGGCGAGAGGTCGGCGTACTGCTTGGGGTCCTCGCGCAGGAGGAGGAGGTACTGGTCCATGGCTTGTCTCCGTTGGTGGAGCGCACGGCGCGCTCATTCGATTGACGGATGGGGGCGCGGCAATATGACGCGGGCAGGTAAGTTCCGTGGACGACGATTCGCCCGCAGAATGACGGCTTCGCCCCCCGGGCACGCACCGCCGCAGCATGACCGAACTGTACTTCGCGCAACTCTGCACGGCCACCCGCGAGTTCGTGGGCCTCACCGCGGAACGGGAGGCGTTCCTGCACGCGCTCGCCCCGCGCATTGCCCCCGCCCTCGACGGGGTCACCGACCACTTCTACCGGCAGCTCCAGCGCATCGCCCGCGCCGCACCGATGATCGAGGGACGCCTGCAGCAACTGCGGACCACGCATCGCGCGGCACTGGGCGAGATGTTCACCGCGACCTACGATGGCGCCTACGTCGAGCGCCTCTACCGGATCGGCGAGGCGCACGTGCGTTCGCGCATGCCCATCGAGTTCATGTCGGGCGGGATGGCCATCACGGGCCAGGCCCTGGTTCCGGAGGTTGCGAAGGTGTGCGCGCCCGGGGACGAGCAGATGGCCGCGTGCGCGGCGGTACAGGCCGCCATGGGCTTCGGCCTCATGGTGATGCAGGAGTCGTATCAGCTTTCGCGGCTCGTCGAGGAACAGCAGCGCTTCCTCGAGGTGACGGGCATCAGCCGGGAACTGTTCCAGAACCTGGCGACGTCGCACAGGGGGGCGAAGTAGGGTCGGCGAGGTTCGATGGGGCGCCGACCGCCGGGCCCAGCGAAAAAGCCCAACCGGAACCGGTTGGGCTTCGAATAATTGGTGGAGACGAGGAGGATCGAACTCCCGACCTTCGCATTGCGAACGCGACGCTCTCCCAGCTGAGCTACG
>CAZIZD010000586.1:0-452 GCA_964543615.1 uncultured Alcaligenaceae bacterium
TAACGGGCGCGCGACTCCGCGGCATTCTCGCGGAGCAGATCGTCCATCCAGTCGTTCGTTTCGGCCGTCATGATCCGTACGCTGCGAGCGCCGCCTTGAGCTTCTGCTTGCCGCGCAGCACGTGGGTCTTCACCGTGCCGACGGGGCAACCGAGGACGTAGGCGGCCTCCTCGTGAGTGAGGTCGTTATGGTAGCACTGCACGATCGCGGCACGCTCGCCCTCCGAGAGTGTGGCCATCGCGCGCTCGAGGTCCATCTTCATGCCGGCGCTTCTCGCGTGATCGGCATGGGCTTCGTCGTTGACGTGGGGCATGGCGTCGCCGTCCTCGTCAGCGACCGAATCCGCGCGGTCGCCCAGGAGCTCCTCCTTGCGCTTGCGCGCATCGGCGAGCCAGCAGTTGGTCGCGATGCGATAGAGCCATGTCGAGAACCTTGCTTCCTGGCGAAACGAC
>CAZIZD010000586.1:462-1731 GCA_964543615.1 uncultured Alcaligenaceae bacterium
ACGACTTCAGGTTGCGCCACGCGAGCACGAACGTCTCCTGCGCGAGATCGTCGGCGAGCGCATGGTTGCCCGCGGTGAGCTTGCGCAGCGTCGCACGCACCGCCGACTGGTGCCGCTTGACGAGCTCGGCGAACGCGTGCCGGTCGTCCGCGACGAGCGCGCGGGCGATGAGAGCGGCGTCCGTGACGGGCTCTGCCATCGATCACGCGATCTTCCACGAGGGTTTCCTCAATTGGGCGCGTCTCCGCTGCCGCGCGACCCCGCGACGACCGACGCCCGGCCCGCGTGGAAGGCGGCCGTCTGGCGATCCTCGAAGTACCAGAGCACGATGTAGCCGACGCCGACGAAGAGGAGCACGAGGCCGAACCAGTTCGCCGATCCTTCCTCGACCATGCTGTAGAAGAGGAAGGCCGCTCCTACGGCCGCGAGCAGGACGCCCTTGCGCAGGTCGGACCATGCGGCGCGCCTGGTGAGCACCGTGGCCTGGTCCGCGGCGGACATCGACGCCGTCAACGCATCGACGCGTCCGGTGGCGAGCGCCTGGACCGCCTCGCCCGGCGCGACCACGCCCTTCTCGGCCAGGCGGAGCATCGCCTCGTTCTGCATGCGGGTGCGGCGGATCTTGTACCAGATGATGAGCGCGATGATGAGGATCGGGGTCAGGAACGCGATGAACACGACGCCCAGCACCATGACGGCGAGTCCCGGATCCTTGTCGATGAACTGGTCGAACGAGTCGTAATGGCGGTCCGCGTCGACGCCGATGGTGATCGTGCGCTTGCGCGGCTGGGCCTCGCGCGCCGCTTCGCGCGCGGCGTCTGCCGCCTCGCGTGCAGCCTCGCGGGCCGCGTCGGTGGCTTCGCGCGCGGCTTCCCTGGCGGCGTTGGCGGCTTCGCGGGCGGCGTCCTGCCCGGCCTGCGCGACGAGGGAGGCATTGCCTGCCGCATCGACGGCTTGCGGTTGCCATGCCATGGCCACGAGTGTGGCGAGCGCCATGGCCGCGGCCAGCACGAGCCGGCGGGTGGCGGGGGGAAGGTGACGGGTCATGCGGGCTCCGGGAAGAGTTCCTGCCCTTGGATGCGGCGAAGTGCCCTCCTGGATTCGCACGCGGGCGAACCGCAGCCCCAAGGGGCATCGGCAGGGCGCATGCTATCATCGGCGCCGCCCAATACTCGCGGCCCGGCATCGCGTTTCCATAGCGGATGCTGCGACATTCGTTGCCCCATTTGAGTCCTGTCCTTCCGTTGCTCTTCGCCGGTGCCCGCCTCG
>CAZIZD010000587.1:0-1726 GCA_964543615.1 uncultured Alcaligenaceae bacterium
GCGCGCGATCGACCGCCACACGCTCGAGCTCAAGCTCTCCGAGCCAAACTACCCGATCATCATGTCGATGCTGGTCACCTCCTACGCTCACGCGCGCGAGGTGGTCGAGGCGGCAGGCGGCGACATCCAGGCGCGGCCGGTCGGCACCGGCCCGTACATGCTGAAGGAGTGGCAGCGCGGCTCGCGCGTCGTGCTCGAGGCCAATCCGAAGTACAGGACGCTGTCGTTTCCGGAAAGCAGCGATCCCGCGCTGGCCAAGACCGTGAACGCGATGAAGGGCCGCAAGCTGCCGGCCATCGGACGCATCGAGATGTCGGTGATCGAGGAGCAGCCGGTGCGCGTGCTCGAGTTCGACCGCGGCAAGCTCGATTACATCGAGTTGCGCGGCGAGGCGGTGGGCTCGTTGCTGAAGAACGGCGAGCTCAACCCCGCGCTCGCCAAGCGCGGCATCGGGCGCATCCCCAATGCGTCGAACTCGGTGCGCTCGCTCTACGTCAACATGGACGACCCGGTGATCGGCGGCATGGACAACGCGCGCATGGCATTGCGGCGCGCAATGAACATGGCCATCGACGTGCAGACGCTGATCAAGGTCGTCTACAACGGCCAGGGCATGCCCGCGACGCAGATCGTGGCGCCCGGCATCCTGGGCTACAACCCCGACGCGAAGAAGCGCGCGTACGATCCCGCGACGGCCGCAGCGCTGCTCGATCGCTTCGGCTACAACAAGCGGGATGCGCAGAACTTCCGGCTGCAGCCGGACGGCAAGCCGCTCACCGTGGTGATCACGATCTTCACGGGCACCGCGTGGCGCGAGATCCAGACGCTGCTCAAGCGCGACATGGACGCGCTCGGCGTGCGCGTCGATTTCAAGTCCACGCCCGTGCAGGACGTGTTCAAGGAGGCGGCGCAGGGCAAGTTCATGATGAACATCCACGGACGCTCCGCGACCCCGCTCGGCACCATCTTCCAGACGTTCTACAGCACGCAGCCCGGCGAAGCCAACGAGTCGCGCTTCCGGTCGAAGGACTACGATCGCGCAGCCGACGCATTCTTCGTCGCGGACACGGACGCCGCGCGCCAGAAGGCGGCCGACACGATGACCTCGATCCTGCAGACCTACATGCCGGTGATGCCCCTGCTCTACGACGTCGAGAACGCGTTCGTGCAGCCGTGGGTGCTGGGGTACTGGCCGTCCCGCGTCGCTGCGTACTGGCAATACATGGACATCGCGGCGGGGAAAACGCCGTAGCTTGCTACAATCGTCGTTTTCCCCGTGAAAACAGGACGATGCGCGTTTCGAAGTTCTACCTCTCGACGCTGAAGGAAGCCCCGGCGGAAGCGGACGTCGTGAGCCAGAAGCTCATGCTCCGCGCCGGCATCATCAAGAAGCTCGGCAGCGGCCTCTACACCTGGATGCCGCTCGGCCTCATCACGCTGCGCAAGGTCGAGCGGATCATCCGCGAGGAGATGAATCGCGCGGGCGCGCTCGAGCTCGTGATGCCCGTCGTGCAGCCCGCGGAGCTGTGGCAGGAAACGGGGCGCTTCACGAAGATGGGCCCCAACATGCTGCGGCTCAAAGACCGGCACGAGCGCGACTTCGTGGTAGGGCCCACGCACGAGGAGGTGATCACCGACATCGTGCGCAAGGAGATCCGCAGTTATCGCCAGGTGCCGGTCAACTTCTACCAGATCCAGACCAAGTTCCGCGACGAGATCCGGCCGC
>CAZIZD010000588.1:0-1632 GCA_964543615.1 uncultured Alcaligenaceae bacterium
GTGCCAAACCGTCCGTCAGCCCGCGACGCCGTGCCCACGCCGAAGCGCCGCCTCGCCTGCCTCGCATTCGCCTTCGTCACATGCATCGCCTCCGCCGCGGACATGGGCACCGTGCCCCGGTTCGGCCTCGGCAACGAAACCACGCGCTACGTGCAACCCGCTGCCGGCGACGCAGGCGGGTCCTGGCCTCTGGGACTGCGGCCGCTCGTGAATCTGCGCACGTACTACTTCGACGCCGAGTCCTCGGACGGCACGCAAAGTGTGGCCTGGGCGCTCGGTGGATGGGCCGGCCTCACCTCGGGGTGGCTCGCCGACGTCCTGCAGGTGGGCGTGGTCGGCTACACGTCGCAGCGGCTCTACGGCCCCGAGGACAAGGGCGGCACGCAGCTCCTCGCCCCGCCGCAGCAGCCCATCACCGTGCTCGGCGAAGCGTTCGGCGCGCTCCGAATCCTCGACCAGACCTTCGTGGGCTACCGGCAACTCGTCGACCGCCCCTTCGTGAACCAGTACGACTCCCGCATGGTGCCGCAGGTGATGGAGGGCTACACGCTGCGCGGCTCGCCCGGCGGCGTGTCGTACATCGCCGGATACCTCACCAAGATCAAGGTGCGCGACGCGACCAGCTACACGTGGATGTCGCAGCAGGCAGGCACGTCGTCGCAGGAAGGCATGATCATCGCGGGCGTGACGATCCCGGTGGGCAAGGACGGGTTCGTGCGCCTGGACGAGCAGTACGTCAAGGACGCCTTCAACACGGTCTACGCCGACACCCTTCTCCCGTTGCCGATCGAGCACGCGAACGTCGCAGTGGGTGCCCAGTACTATCCGCAGAACTCGGTGAGCGGCAACGAGCTCGGCCATTTCTCCACCTGGGGCGCGGGCATCACGCTGGTCGCAACCATGCGCAACGTCACGGCGCAGCTCGCCTACACGCAGACCGGCACCGGACACGAGACGCAGAATCCGTGGGGCGATCATCCTTCGTACGCGAAGCTCATGCAGGTGGCCTTCAACAGCGCCGGCGAGAAGGCGGTGGTCGCGGGCGTGACCGCCGACCTCGGTGAGCTTCTCACGCCGGGACTGTCCGCAGGCGTGCTCTTCGCGCAGGGCTGGGCGCGCGTGGGTCTGCCGGATCGCAACGAGACCAACGTGCGCGCGGACTACGTGTTCCCGTTCGCGAAGGACAATCCGTTGCACGGCATCGTCGCGACGCTGCGCTATTCGTGGCTGCATCAGGACGGCTCCCCGACCGCAACGCAGTTCCGCGCGTACGTGAACTATCAGCTGCCCATTCCCTAGGGCGCGCAGGCCCGGCACGCCGCAGCCCCGGCCCGATCCGGGCGGGGCGTAAGCTGTAACAGATCGCAACAATTCCGTTGCGGCAGGAACCTTCGCGCCCCCGCAGAATCCGTGGGTTAGCACGCCATCCTCCAACGACAACCATGGCCACCGTCAGCCCACCTCCGCCACGCACGACCACGCCGCCCTCTGCGGACGGGCCATCCTTGCAGATGCGCGACGAGGAAGCTCCGTCCCGCCGTCGCGCATGGCGATGGATCGTTGCGCTGCTCGTAATCGGGGGACTGGCGGGTGGCGCCTACTGGTGGTGGACGCGATCGACCGCGGCGCCTG
>CAZIZD010000589.1:0-1612 GCA_964543615.1 uncultured Alcaligenaceae bacterium
GACCACAGCGGTCTGCGGCCCGTTGATGAGCGGCTTGCGAGTGAGCCGGGGCGGACGATAGGGAAAGTCGAGCGGCTGCGCCTCGAAGACGAATTGCCAGTCGGTGGGCGCGCCGCCCGTGGTGTACGCGTTGTCGCGCAAGTACATCGACACCGAGCGGATGAGGTACTGCCGGTCCTGGTCGTAGCGCTGGCTGCGCTCGAGCGTGAATAGATAGCCCGGGGCCAAGCCCCGCACGTTGCTGCGGCCGGAGACGATCTCCTTGGATTGCTGCAGCTCCTCGATTCGCGTCTGCGCGTACTGCTCGCCCCACGGCGAGGGCTCGGTGTAGCCGCCGGGCCACTCGTAGACCTCCTGGTCGTCCCACGGAAAGCCGAGCGGCTTCTGCCGCTCGACCTTGAGCTCGGCGGACGGCGTGCGGTAATAGTAGTCGTCGGTCACGTACCGGCCCGAGTCGACTTCCTGCACCATCTGCCAGTCGTCGATCCACTCCTCGTCGGGCCGCGCCATCATGTCCGACAGCATGAACGGGATCGTGCCGTAGCCGGGCAGCGTGTCGTGCGCGCCCATGTCGTCGGCCAGCACCAGCGTGCACGACCCGATGGAATGCTCGAACCAGTAGTAGATGCCTTCGTGCTCGAGGAGGCGCGACACGAAGTTGAAGTCGGTCTCCTCGTACTGCACGCAGTAATTCCACTCGCGGTAGGGACGCGAGACGCGCCAGTCGACGCTGAACGGGTACTTCGCGAGCACCGCCTTCACGATGTCGGGCACCGTCATCTTCTGCCAGATCTTGCAGGTCGACGTGCGCGTCGCGTACCACAGCCACGGCCGTAGCACGGCGTCGTAGCGCCACAGCGTCGTGTTGCGCTCGCCGGCCCGCTCCGCCCCCGCGTAGGAAAAGCGCACGCACTCGCCGTTGATGTAACGCGACCCGCCGCCCTGGATCAGGATCTCGGCGACGATGCTGCGGCCGAGCAGCGCCTTGGGATCGATGCTCTTGTCGTCCTCGGCGATGAGCTCGAGCTTGTACTCGAAGAGGCGCGACAGCTCCTCGCGCCCGGAGATCTGCCGGAACACGAGCGAGGAGACCGGCGTGTGGGCCTTGGCGAGCCGCTTGCTGTCTGTCGCGCTGGGCATCGTCGAAACCTGCTAGTCGGTGTAGCCGTACTTGAAGTCGCCCTCGTCCGCCGACAGCGTGACGCGTAACAGCGTGCGTCCTTCGAGGGTGCGGGTGAGGATCTCCTGCGACAGCGTCGGCAGCACGGTATTGGTGAGGATCGCGTCGATCATGCGTCCGCCCGACTCGACCTCCGTGCAGCGCGCGATCACCCGTTTCACCGCCGCCTCGTCGTACTCGAACGCGATCCGGTGGTTCGCCTCGATCCGCTTCTTGATGCGCGACAGCTGCAGCTTGACGATGCTAGCGAGCATCTCGTCGGACAGCGGCATGTACGGGATCACCACGAGGCGCCCGAGCAGCGCGGCCGGGAACACCTTGAGCAGCGGCTCGCGCAGCGCCTTGGCGATCGCCTCGGGCTCCGGCATCAGCAGGGGATCGCGGCACATGTTCATGATGAGGTCGGTGCCCGCGTTGCTCGTGAGGATGATC
>CAZIZD010000590.1:0-1591 GCA_964543615.1 uncultured Alcaligenaceae bacterium
ACGGCGTCGCGGTCGTCCTGCTCTACCCGATCGTCGCCTACTTCATGTTCTACGGCTTCGTCGACTTCCCGCCCGGCGCGCCGGGATCGGCGACGCATCCCTGGCGCACCGTGCAGACCGACAAGTGGGGCGGACTGGCGCTGACCCTGCTGATCGCATCGGTGGGCATCATCGCCGCGCTGCCGCTGGGCATCCTTTTGGCGCTGGGGCGGCGCTCGTCGATGCCCATCGTCAGCACGTTCAGCGTCGTCTTCATCGAGCTGTGGCGCGGCGTGCCGCTGATCACCGTGCTGTTCATGTCCTCGGTGATGCTGCCGCTGTTCCTGCCGGAAGGGGTCAACTTCGACAAGCTGCTGCGCGCGCTGATCGGCGTGACCATGTTCTCCGCCGCCTACATGGCCGAGGTGGTGCGCGGCGGCTTGGCGGCGATCCCCAAGGGCCAGTACGAGGGCGCGATGGCGCTCGGGCTCAGCTACCCGAAGATGATGACCTTCATCATCCTGCCCCAAGCGCTGCGCTACGCCATCCCGAACATCGTCAGCAACTTCATCGGCCTGTTTAAGGACACGACGCTGGTGGCGATCATCGGCATGTTCGACCTTCTGGGCGCGATCCAGCTCGGCAACGCGGACCCGAAGTGGCTCGGCTTCTCGATCGAGGGCTACGCCTTCGCCGCGCTGCTCTACTTCGTGTTCTGCTTCAGCATGTCGCGCTACAGCCAGCATCTCGAGCGCAAGCTCCATACCGGGCACAAGAAGCGCTAGGCATTCCGACATTCCGCAGGGAGACAGCTTCATGACCGCAGCCGTCAGCACGCCGCTCAAGAGCACCAAGTCCGACGAAGTGGCGATCCAGATGACCGGAATGCACAAGTGGTACGGCGAGTTCCACGTGCTGAAGGACATCAACCTGACGGTCTACAAGGGCGAGCGGATCGTCATCTGCGGCCCGTCGGGCTCGGGCAAGTCGACAATGATCCGCTGCATCAACCGGCTGGAGGAGCACCAGAAGGGCAGCATCGTCGTCGACGGGGTGGAACTGACCAACAACGTCAAGAACATCGACGCCATCCGGCGCGAGGTCGGGATGGTGTTCCAGCACTTCAACCTGTTCCCGCATTTGACCGTGCTGGAGAACTGCACGCTGGCGCCGATCTGGGTCAAGAAAATGCCGAAGAAGGACGCGGAGGAGGTGGCGATGAAGTACCTCACCCGCGTGCGCATCCCCGAGCAGGCCGCCAAGTACCCCGGCCAGCTCTCGGGCGGCCAGCAGCAGCGCGTGGCGATCGCCCGCTCGCTGTGCATGAACCCCAAGATCATGCTGTTCGACGAGCCGACCTCGGCGCTCGACCCCGAGATGATCAAGGAGGTGCTCGACACCATGGTCGGGCTGGCCGAGGAAGGCATGACCATGCTGTGCGTGACGCACGAGATGGGCTTTGCCCGCTCGGTTGCCGACCGCGTGATCTTCATGGATCGCGGCGAGATCGTCGAGCAGAACGAGCCGGAGGCTTTCTTTGCCAATCCGCGCGAGGAGCGCACACGGACGTTCCTCGGCCAGATCCTGCATCACTGACACGGGCCGCGCCGGG
>CAZIZD010000591.1:0-1591 GCA_964543615.1 uncultured Alcaligenaceae bacterium
CATCGACTTCAAGCGCGACAAGGACGGCGTTCCCGCGCGCGTGGCGTCGATCGAGTACGACCCGAACCGCACCGCGCGCATCGCGCTGCTGCACTACAAGGACGGCGAGAAGCGGTACATCCTCGCGCCGCGCGAGTTGCAGGTCGGCCAGACGGTGATGTCCGGCGACACCGCCGAACCGCGTCCGGGCAACTGCCTTCCGCTGAAGGCGATCCCGCTCGGCCTGTTCGTCCACGCCGTGGAGATGGTCCCGGGACGTGGCGGCCAGATCGGGCGCGCCGCCGGCACGCAGGTCCAGCTCGCCGCGCGCGAGCAGGGTATGGCGCAGCTCGTCATGCCGTCGGGCGAGATGCGGATGGTTCCCGAGGGCTGCCGAGCGACGGTCGGCCAGGTCGGAAACGTCGATGCGATGCTCGTGTCGCTCGGCAAGGCCGGTCGAAGCCGTCACCGCGGCATCCGGCCTCACGTCCGCGGCTCGGCGATGAACCCCTACAGCCACCCGCTGGGCGGCGGTGAGGGGCGCTCGGGAGCTGGCCGTCCGCCGTGCTCGCCCTGGGGCAAGCTGGCCAAGGGCGGAAAGACGCGCAAGAAGAAGAAGTCGAGCAACCGGCTCATCCTCAGGCGTCGCACCAAGTAACGAAGCGGGAGCAGACGATGTCGAGATCGATGAAGAAGGACCCTCACGTGGACAAGCGCCTCTGGCGCCGCGTCCGCGCGCAGAAGTCCCAGAACAACCGCGAGCCCCTCAAGACGTGGAGCCGCGCATGCACGATCATCCCTGACTTCGTGGGGCACACGTTCGCCGTCCACAACGGGAAGGCGTTCGTCCGTGTGTTCGTGACCGAGGAGATGGTGGGGCACAAGCTGGGCGAGTTCGCGCTGACCCGCATCTTCCGCGGGCACACGACCACCGCCAAGGCCGCAGCGCCGGGGGCGTAACGCATGTCCGAGAAGACCTTCAAGTCGGTTCACCGAGGCGCGGCCATCTCGCCGCGCAAGGCCCGCTACGTCCTGGACATGATCCGGGGCAAGCCGGTCAACGACGCCCTGGACATCCTGCGCTTCTCCTCGAAGAGGGCGGCGCCCATGATGACCAAGGTGCTGATGAGCGCCCTTGCGAACGCACAGCTCGACTCGGGCGTCGATCACAATCGCCTGCACGTGGTGGACGCCCGCGCCGACGACAGCCCGCGCATGAAGCGCTGGACGCCTCGCGCCCGCGGCCAGATGTTCCCGCTGATCACGCGCTACGCCCACCTGACGGTGATCCTCGGCGAGCGCGACCGCAAGCGCACCCGCCGCGACGGGCAGACGGCCGGGAAGGGCCGCCGTGCACGCGTCGAGGCGTCGCGCAAGGCACAAGAGCAGTCGTCCGCGCCCGCCGCCGGCGGACAGGAGAACGCGTAGATGGGCCAGAAGATCCACCCGAACGGCTTCCGCGTCGGCATCACGCGCGACTGGGACTCCCGTTGGTACTCCCGCAAGGAGGGTTTCGGCGAGCTCCTCATCGAGGACAAGCGCATCCGCGAGTTCGTCAAGGAGGAGTACTACTTCGCAGGCATTCCGAAGATCGAGATCGAGCGCAAGGGCG
>CAZIZD010000592.1:0-477 GCA_964543615.1 uncultured Alcaligenaceae bacterium
AGCGGCGCAGCATGCGGTCCTGACCCTCACGATCGAAGTAGATGAGCGCATTGCGGCAGAAGATCAGGTCGATGCCCGGTTGGAGCGGCCAAGAGCGCTCGACCAGGTTGATGCGTTGAAAGCGAACGAGGCTCCGCAGCTCCGGCCGCACGCGATACTGCCCTGAAAAGCGACCCTTGCCGCGAAGGAAGTGGCGTTCGAGGCGCGGACGCGAGAGGTCGGCCACCTGGTTCTGCTCGTACACCGCGAGCTCGGCCTGGCGCAGCACGCGCGTGCTGATGTCGGAGGCGAGGATCTCGTGGCGCCTCGCCGCCTCGCCCTCTCCTTCCCGCAGGGTCATCGCGATCGAGAAGGGCTCCTCGCCGGACGAGCAGGCGGCGCTCCAGACCTTGAGGCGCGACCCACGTGACAGCCGCGGCAACACGTCAGTGCGAATGAAGTCGAAGTGATGCTCCTCGCGAAAGAACGAGGTCTTGT
>CAZIZD010000592.1:487-1591 GCA_964543615.1 uncultured Alcaligenaceae bacterium
TGTTCGTGGTGATGCAGTCGATCAGCTCCCGCAGCTCGGCGCCGCCCGGGTCGTGATCGGAGAGGATCGCGTAGTACTGGCTGAAGGTGTCGAGCCCGAGCACGCGCAAGCGGCGCGAGATCCTCGACGCGATCAGCTCGTGCTTGCCGTCGTTGAGCGCGATGCCGGTCTCTCGCTGGATGAGCTCCTGGAACGCGGCGCGCTCCGACGCGGTCAGCTTGGCGCCGGTCGTCGATCCCGAGCCGGGAAGATCGAGGTCGAAGGCCGCGCCCATACGCTAGCGGCCCGCCGCGACCACGAGGCGTGGCCGTTTGGCGCGACGCGCCGCCGCCTGCCGTGTCGACTTGCCCGATCGAGGCTGCGGAATCGCCGGCTCCACGGCCGGCGCGTCCACATCGTCCAACTTGAAGCGCGCGACGAGCGACTGAAGCTGACGTCCCTTCGCGCTCAACGTCTCCGCCGTCGCCGAGAGCTCCTCGGTCCGCGAAGCGTTCGATTGGGTCACCGTGTCCATCTGCGTGACCGACTTGTTGACCTGATCGATGCCGGCCGACTGCTCACGCGAGGCGACCGCGATCTCTTGCACGATGTCGGTCACGCGTTTGACCGAGTTCACGATCTCGTTCAAGGTTCGACCCGAGGTGTTGACCAGCTCGGCGCCGCTCTCGACCTTCTGGACCGAATCCTGGATCAGCGCCTTGATCTCCTTGGCCGACGCGGCGCTCCGCTGCGCGAGGTTTCTGACCTCGGTCGCGACCACCGCGAAGCCGCGTCCCTGCTCACCCGCGCGCGCCGCCTCGACCGCGGCGTTCAGCGCAAGCAGGTTGGTCTGGAAGGCGATCTCGTCGATGGTGGTGATGATGTCGGCAATTTGCTTCGACGACTGGTTGATCTCGCCCATGGCGGTCACCGCGTCGCCGACCACGCGTCCGCCCTGCTCCGCGACGTCGTGCGCGCTCTCCGCCAGCCGCGCCGCTTCGTGCGCGTGCTCCGCGTTGAGCTTCACCGTGCCTGTGATGCGCTCGAGGCTGGTCGCCGTCTCGGCCAATCCAGCCGCCTGTTCCTGCGCTCGGCGGCGCTCGCGGTGCGCGCCGGCATGAACCG
>CAZIZD010000593.1:0-1581 GCA_964543615.1 uncultured Alcaligenaceae bacterium
CGATGCCCAAGCGGTCTACGCCGGCAGCGTGCACGGCCAGGCCCACGCGGCCGGCAGCAAGGATGCGCCCAACTGCACCGCTTGCCACGGTGCGCACGACATCCTGCCGCCATCGAATCCGGCCTCGCGCGTCAACCCGCTCAAGCTGGTCGGGACCTGCGCACACTGCCACTCCGATCCCGCGGTGGTGAAGCGATCCGACATCGGACAGCAGGCGCCGGTCGCGGCGTACATGAAGAGCATCCACGGCAAGGCGCTCTTGATGGACGGCAATCCGGAAGCGCCCAACTGCAGCGCTTGTCACCCCGCGCACGAGATGTTGTCGGCCAAGGATCCCGCCAGCACCGTCAACCGCGCGAACGTCGCCCAGACTTGCGGGCAGTGCCACGGTGACATCTTCGAGACCTACTCCGGCAGCGTCCACGGGGTCGCGCTCGCCGAGGGTAAGGGCGATGCGCCGACCTGCACCGACTGCCATGGCGAGCACGAGATCGAGGCTCCGAGCGATCCTCGGTCGTCGGTCTATCCGGCCAATCTGGTGAAGACGACCTGCGTGCGTTGTCACGAGTCGCTCGTTCTGGCGCGCCGCTACGGCTTCGCGACCGACCGGGCCGGCTCCTTCCGCGAGACCTATCACGGCATGGCGAGCGAGAAGGGAGACTTGAAGGTCGCGAACTGCGCCTCCTGTCACGGCGTGCACAACATCTACAAGTCGGAGGACGCACGCTCGACCGTGAACACGGCGAACCTCACCACGACGTGTGGGCAGTGCCATCCCAACGCGAGCGCGACCTTCGCCTCGATTCAGGTCCATCCCACCAACGTGCCGGCGACCGGGCCGGGCGTGGTGCCGAGTCCCACCGCGATCAAGGAGCGGCCGGCCGAGATGGTGCGTCGGGTCTATGTCGTGCTCATCCTACTGGTGATCGGCGGGATGGCGGCGCACAACGTCGTGCTGTGGACCTGGCATGTGCGCGAGAAGCGGCGTCGTGAGCGAACGGCGAAGAAGGTCGCGCGCTTCAGCCGCTTCGAGGTGGTGGAGCACGCGGCCAACCTGATCGTCTTTTTCACCCTGGTGTTCACCGGCTTCGCGCTCAAGTTCCCCGACGCCGGATGGGTCAACCTGACCGAGCGACTTGGAATGACCGAGTCGGTCCGTGGCATCACGCATCGCACCGCTGCCGTGCTCATGATCATCCTGGCGATCACGCACACCTGCTTCCTGCTCTTCACCAAGCGCGGACGTCGCGACCTGATGGCGCTCCGCTTCGGCATCCGCGACATCATGGACGCGATCCAGAACGTCGGCTTCCACCTGGGCCTCAAGAAGGAGCGCCCGCACTTCCCGCGCTTCGACTACGGCGAGAAGGCGGAGTACCTGGCGCTGATCTGGGGCACGACGGTCATGATCTTGACCGGGCTCATCCTCTGGTTCCCCACCATCGCGACGCGCTACCTGCCCGCGTGGGGCTTCCCGGTCTCCGAGGTGGTGCACTACTACGAGGCGTGGCTCGCCTTCCTGGCGATCGTCGTCTGGCACCTCTACTTCGTCATCGCGAGCCCCGAGGTCTATCCGCTCAA
>CAZIZD010000594.1:0-1579 GCA_964543615.1 uncultured Alcaligenaceae bacterium
GAGCTGCCGCTGCGCTCGGCGTCGGTGACGTAGCGCGTCGCCCGCACGAAGTCCGCGAACTCGCGATTGGTTACCGTCGTGCGCGCGATCGAGAATCCCGCCACCCGCACGGGTCGCACCGGCCCCTCGCCGTCGCCCGGCACTGCGTCCGGGCCGTCGTTGCCCATCAGGAACTCGCACGCCTCGATGCGGACGAGGTCGAGGCTCGCCGTACCGCGCGTCACCGCCTGCGCGGGGCGCGGACCCTCGCCGGCCGATGGCGTGCAGCACGCGCCCATCGCGTCAGGACTTCTCCCAGAACGCGCGCGTGACGCCCTGGCTTCGCATCAGCGCGACGATCTGCTCGCGCGGAATGACGCCGCAGCGCGCGGCCCAGGCCTCGTACTGCAGCGCCATCGCTTCCACACGCTCCGGATGCTCCGCCGCGATGTCGTGCAACTCGGTGCGGTCGCGCTCCATGTCGTAGAGCTCCCACTGCCCGGGGTAGTTGCGCACGAGCTTCCACTTGCCGATGCGCACCGCCGCGTTGCCCTCGTGTTCCCAGAACATGGGTGGGCGATCGAGGCCGTCGCGCTCGAACACCGGGAGCAGCGACGTGCCCTCGAGCGGCTCGACGGCGTTGCCCTCGAACGTCGCCGGATACTCGCTGCCGGTGACGTCGAGGATCGTCGCCATGATGTCGGGCAGGTAGCCCGGCGCGTGACGCAGTCCGCCCTTCTCGCGAATGCCGGCCGGCCAGTGGACGATGAGCGGTGTCGAGATGCCGCCTTCGTGGATCCAGTGCTTGTAGAGGCGGAACGGCGTGTTCGAGAGATTCGCCCACGCGGTGCCGTAGCTCTGGTACGTATTCTCGGGTCCCGGCATGCGGCCCGGATCGTTGCCAAAGTGCACGGGCTCGCCGCTGCGCGTGTGCGACCGCGCGATCATCAGCTTGTTGACGAGCTCGTCGATGGTTACGTCCTCGGGGATGTCCTCGGCGCACGCACCGTTGTCGGCAAGGAAGATGACCACGGTGTTGTCGAGGCGCCCGTGGCGCTCGAGGGCGGCAAGGATGCGCCCGATGCCCTGGTCCATGCGGTCGACCTGCGCCGCGTACACCTCCATGCAGCGCAGGAGCCACGCCTTTTGCTCGGCGTCGGTCCACGGCGGCTGCGTCGGATCGCGTGGGCTAAGCTTCCAGTCCGGGTGCAGGATGCCCCACTCGACCAGCTTGTCGAGTCGCTCCTCGCGCAGCCGGTCCCAGCCCTCGTCGAAGCGGCCCTTGTATTTGGCGATGTCCTCCTCGTGCGCGTGCAGCGGCCAGTGGGGCGCGGTGTAGGCCACGTACTCGAAGAAGGGCGTGCCCGGGTGCTCGCGCTCGTGCTTGTCGATGAACGCGACCGCCTGGTCGCTGATGGCATCGGTGTAGAAGAAGCCCGGCTTACGCGCCTCGTGCTCCGCGTTGTCGTTGCCGCGCGTGAGCGTGTTGGGATCGTAGAAGCTGCCGGCGCCGATGATCGTCCCGTAGAACTCGTCGAAGCCGCGTTGCATGGGCCAGGTGTCGGTCGGCTGGACGAGGCTCGACGCGACGTGCCACTTG
>CAZIZD010000595.1:0-1575 GCA_964543615.1 uncultured Alcaligenaceae bacterium
CTGCGCCTGGCTCGCGCAGGCGGCCACCGCGAGCGCCACCGCGGCGGC
Source organism: uncultured Alcaligenaceae bacterium (assembly GCA_964543615.1). Lineage (GTDB taxonomy): Bacteria > Pseudomonadota > Gammaproteobacteria > Burkholderiales > Casimicrobiaceae > VBCG01. The sequence goes on from CAZIZD010000595.1 coordinate 49, forward strand.
GACGCGACGCATCACTTGATGCCGGCGGCGGCGCGCAGCGCCTCGGCCCTGTCCGTTCTCTCCCACGTGAACTCGGGCTCCTCGCGGCCGAAGTGGCCGTAAGCCGCGGTCTTGCGGTAGATCGGACGCAGGAGGTCGAGCATGCGCACGATGCCCTTGGGACGCAGGTCGAAGTGCGCGTTGACGAGCTCGGCGATCTTTTCGTCGGAGATCTTGCCTGTGCCCTCGGTGTAGACCGTGACGTTCATGGGACGCGCGACACCGATGGCGTACGCGACCTGCACCTGGCACTGACGCGCGATGCCTGCGGCCACGATGTTCTTGGCCACGTAGCGCGCGGCGTAGGCCGCGGAGCGGTCGACCTTGGAAGGGTCCTTGCCCGAGAACGCGCCGCCGCCGTGCGGCGCCGCGCCGCCATACGTATCGACGATGATCTTGCGGCCCGTGACGCCCGCATCGCCGTGCGGACCGCCGATCTCGAAGCGGCCAGTCGGGTTCACGAGGAAGCGCGTGTCCTTCAGCATGTTCGCCGGGAACACGGGCTTGATGATCTCCTCGATCACCGCCTCCGCGAGCTTGTCCTGCTTCTCGTTCATCGAGGGATGATGCTGCGTGGACAGCACCACGGTGTCGATGCTGTGCGGCTTGCCGTCGACGTAGCGGACCGTGACCTGCGACTTGGCGTCGGGGCGCAGGAAGGTGAGGCGCCCGTCGCGGCGCACCTCGCTCTGGCGCTGCACGAGGCGATGCGCGTAATAGATAGGGTACGGCATGAGCGAGGGCGTCTCGTCGCACGCATAGCCGAACATGAGGCCCTGGTCGCCCGCGCCCTGGTTGAGGTAATCGTCGGAGGCCTGGTCGACCCCGCGCTTGATGTCGGGCGACTGCTTGCCGTAGCACACCATCACCGCGCAGCCGTCGGCGTCGAAGCGGAGCTCGGGATCGTTGTAGCCGATGGTGCGGATGGTGTCGCGCGCAACGCGTCCGTAGTCGACGTGAGCGTTGGTGGTGATCTCGCCCGCCATGACCACGAGTCCGGTGGAAACGAGTGTCTCGGCGGCGACGCGGCCCGTGGGGTCTTGCTCTAGAATCGCGTCCAGCACCGCGTCGGAGATCTGGTCCGCGACCTTGTCCGGATGACCTTCCGACACCGATTCCGACGTGAAGAGGAAATTGCTCATGCCGACCTCTTTGCGGGACTTTGGCCCGCGTGCGAGTTAAAAAGCGCGATTTTAGCAGGCCGCAATGATTTCTCCCCCAACCCCCGATGCCATGGCCCGTGCCGCGCGGTTGCTGCGCGACGGCGCCCTCGTGGCGTTCCCCACCGAGACCGTCTACGGCCTCGGCGCGGACGCGGGCAACGAGGAGGCGGTGCGCGCCATTTTCGCAGCCAAAGGGCGCCCGGCCGACCATCCGCTCATCGTCCACGTGAGCGACGCGGCGCAGGCGGCCAGCTGGGCCGGGGCGATGCCGCGGGGAGCGTATCGGCTCGCCGAAGCCTTCTGGCCCGGTCCGCTCACCCTGATC
>CAZIZD010000596.1:0-1557 GCA_964543615.1 uncultured Alcaligenaceae bacterium
CCGGCTGCCGCCATTGCGCATCATGCACAGGAGCCTCCATGACCTCGCCAAATCCCGACACCGAGCGCCTCTTCTCCCCTGCGGGTGTCGACTTCACGAACTTCGCACCCCGGCACTTCGCCTGGCGCCTCGACGGCAAGGTCGCGACGATCACGCTCAACCGGCCCGAGCGCAAGAATCCGCTCACCTTCGAGTCGTATGCCGAATTGCGCGACACGTTCCGCAACCTGCGTTACGCGCCGGAGGTGAAGTCCGTCGTGGTCACGGGCGCGGGCGGCAACTTCTGCTCCGGCGGCGACGTGCACGAGATCATCGGGCCGCTCGTTCGCATGCAGGAGGCAGGCGACATGGGCGGCCTCCTTGCCTTCACGCGCATGACGGGCGACCTCGTGAAGGAGATGCGCGCCTGCCCGCAGCCCATCGTGGCGGCGGTGGACGGCATCTGCGCGGGCGCGGGCGCGATCATCGCGATGGCTTCCGACATGCGCTACGGGACGCCTGCAAGCAAGGTGGCCTTTCTCTTCGTGCGCGTGGGCCTCGCGGGCGCCGACATGGGCGCCTGCAACATCCTGCCGCGGATCGTCGGCGCGGGCCGCGCGGCGGAGCTCCTCTACACGGGGCGGGCGATGGAGGGAGCCGAAGCCGAGCGCTGGGGCTTCTACAACCGGCTGTGCGAGCCCGACAGGCTTCTCGCCGAAGCGCAGGCGTTCGCCGCCACGCTCGCAGCCGGCCCAACCTTCGGGCATGCGATGACCAAGCGCTGCATCCACCAGGAATGGAGCATGGGCATCGACGAGGCGATCGAGGTGGAGGCCGAGGCACAGGCGATCTGCATGCAGACCAGGGACTACGCCCGCGCGTACCACGCGTTCGTGGCGAAGCAGAAGCCGGTCTTCGAGGGGAACTAGGCCTTCGCGGTCTTCGCGCGCGCCGATTTGTGCACGGCCTTGCGCATGCGGATGCGCGCGGCCTCGATGTGGTCGCGCAGCGCCCTGCCCGCACCGTCGGCGTCGCCCTCCTGGATCGCACGCAGGATCGCCCGATGCTCCACGTTGGAGACCCTGGCGCCGCCCGCGTAGAGTCCCTGCAGGCGGAAGAGGTGCAGCTCCTTGATGACTCGCCGGTAGATGTCGGCGAGCCTCCGGTTGCCGGCGTATTGCACGAGCAGGTCGTGGAAGCGCAGGTTGTCGACGTAGTAGCTCGAGATGTCGCTTGCTGCAGCATGGCCGTCCATGCGGCGCAGCAGCGCGTCGAGCGTCTTCTCCTGTTCGGGCGTGAGATGGCCCGCGACCTTGCGCCCCACCTCGTCGTCGAGCGCGGCGCGCACGTCGTAGAGCTCCTCCGCCTCGTCCAGCGGAATCTGCCGGACGTACGCACCGCGATTGCGCGCGAACGTCACGAGCCCCTGCTCGCCCAGTGCCTGGAGCGCCTCGCGCAGCGGACCGCGGCTCGTCTGGAAGTGCGCGGCCAGCGTGCTTTCGTTGATGCGCTCGCCCGCGCGGATCTTCCCGTCGAAGATGAGCCGCTCGAGCTCGGTCTTGAGCGCGGTGGTGAGGG
>CAZIZD010000597.1:0-1553 GCA_964543615.1 uncultured Alcaligenaceae bacterium
AATCGTAGGTGGGCACCACCACCGTCTCGACCTTGGGCATCTCGTTGATGCGCAGGATGTTGTGCCGGTGGAAGTTGTCCTCGACGATGCGCCCCTTGTCGACCGTCAGCTCACCGTAGAGCGCGGCGGAAAGCCCGTAGGCGACCGAGCCTTCGACCTGCGCGGCGATCTGATCGGGATTGACCGCGTGGCCGCAGTTCACCGCCAACACCATGCGATGAATCTTCACCATCCCGTTGGGCGCGACCGACACTTCGGCCACCGCCGCCGAGTAGCTCGCATACCCCATGAACTGCGCGATGCCGCGATGCACGCCTGGCGGCAGCGGCGTGCCCCACCCGGCTTTCTCGGCGGCGGCGTTGAGCACCGCGAGATGCTTGGGGTGCTTGCTCATGATCGCGCGGCGGAACTCGAGCGGATCCTTGTTCGCGGCGCGTGCGGCCTCGTCGATGAAGCACTCGAGGTAGACGCCGTTCTGGTTGGTGTTGACGCCGCGCCACGGCCCCACGGGCACGTGCGTGTTGCGCATCGCGTACTCGACCAGGAGATTGGGCACGGTGTAGCCGAACTGCGCGTCGCCCGGCTTCTCGTAGTAGCCCTGGAGCTGGCGGTCGTCCTTACCCTCCTTGGCCGCCGCCGCGCCGTTGAACGCGTTGATCGATTGTCCCGAGACGCGGATGTGCAGCGCGGTGAGATTGCCGGACGCGTCGATGCCGGCCTGCAACCGCGCCATGGAGATCGGGCGGTAGAAGTCGTGCGTCATGTCGTCCTCGCGGCTCCAGATCATCTTGATCGGCGTACCGGGGAACTGCTTGGCGATGAGTGTCGCCTGCCGCACGTAGTCCTGGTTGCCGCGGCGTCCGAAGCCGCCGCCGAGGAATGTCTTGTACACCTCGCACTTGTCGAGCGGCAGTCCCGAGGTCTCCGACAGCGCCGCAAGCGATGCCTCGCCGTTTTGTGTGGACACCCAGCACTCCGCGCGTTCAGGCGTGTACTTCACGGTTGCGTTCATGGGCTCCATGCACGCGTGCGCGAGGAACGGCGTCGAGTAGACCGCCTCGACCTTGATCGGCGCCGCGGCCAGTGCGGCGGGAACGTCGCCGACGGTGGTCATCGCGTATGCGCTGCCGGTGAGACCCGTCTTCAGATGCTCGGCGATCTGCGCGCTCGTCCGCGTCGCATTCTCGCCCTCGTTCCACACGATGGGCAGCGCATCGATTGCCTTCTTCGCGTGCCACCACGTGTCGGCGACGACCGCGACCGTGGTGTCGTTGACCTTCACCGCGCGCTTGACGCCCGGCATCTTCGCGATGGCCGCCTCGTCGAAGCTCACAAGCGTGCCGCCGAATACCGGGCAATCCTTGATCGCCGCGCACAGCATGCCGGGCACCTTGACGTCGATGCCGTAGACGAGCGAGCCGTTGAGCTTGGGCGCCGTGTCGAGGCGCTTCATCGACTTGCCGGCCACCTTCCACTGGCGAGGATCGCGCAGCGTGAGCGACTTGGGGTCGGGCGGGGTGAGCTTCGCGGCCGCGTCGGCAACCTTGCCGTAG
>CAZIZD010000598.1:0-1541 GCA_964543615.1 uncultured Alcaligenaceae bacterium
TCGGGACTCGTCGCGCTTACGCTGACGCCTGCGCTCTGCGTGATCGTCCTGCGGCCGACGGAGCCCCCCAAGCGCGGTCCGTTCGCGTGGTTCAACACCTTCTTCGGCGCGGTGACGCATCACTACACGTCCGGCGTGTCGTGGATGATCCGGCGCGCGGCCGTGGGCATCCTGCTGTTCGCCGGCATGGTGGCGATCACGACGTGGCTTTGGCGCACCACGCCGGGCAGCCTGGTGCCCGACGAGGACCAGGGCTTCTACATTTCGGCAGTGATCCTGCCCGACGGAGCGACGCTCGAGCGCACCGACAAGGTCGTGTCGCAAGTCACCGAAGCGATCCGCAGCAATCCCGCCAACCGCGATGTGATCGCGTTCACGGGATTCGACTTCCTGGGCGGCGGCTTCCGCAACAACGCGGCGACCATCTTCGTCACGCAAGTGCCGTGGGACGAGCGCACGGTCACCGCGCAGCAGCTCGTGGGTGAGCTCTTCGGCAAGACCGCGCACATCAAGGAAGCGCTCGTGCTCGCCTTCAACCCGCCGCCGATCTTCGGCCTCGGTACCGCGGGCGGCTACGAGTTCTACATCCAGAACCGTGGAGAGGGCGGACCCAAGCGCCTCAACGAGGTCACGCAGCAGTTCCTGCAGCGCGTGTCCACCGACCCGCAGCTCGGCTTCGCGCAGACGCTGTGGCGCGCGAACGTGCCGCAGCTCAACGTGACCGTCGACCGCGAGAAGGCGAAGAAGGTCGGCGTGCCGATCACCGACGTGTTCACCGCGCTGTCCGCCACGCTCGGCAACTATTACGTCAACGACTTCAACAAGTTCGGCCGCGCATGGCAGGTGCTCATGTCCGCGGACCCGTCGTACCGCAACCGCCCCGACGACATCGGCTCGATCTACGTGCGCTCGGAGCGCGGGGACATGGTGCCGCTCAACTCGCTCGCCAGCGTGCAGTTCAGCTCGGGTCCCGACTCGCTCGACCGCTTCAACAACCTGCCATCGGTCAAGATCTTCGGCAGCGCGGCGCCGGGCATCAGCTCCGGCCAGGCCATCGCGCGCGTCGAGCAGATCGCAAAGGAGGTGCTGCCCCCCGACTTCAGCTACGACTGGGGCGGCACGTCCTACCAGGAGAAGAAGTCGAGTGGCGCGTCGACCTTCGCGCTCGCGCTCGCCGTGGTGATGGTGTTCCTGATCCTCGCCGCGCAGTACGAGAAGTGGTCGCTGCCGTTCTCGGTGCTGATGGCGCTGCCGTTCGGCACCTTCGGTGCGCTCGCGGCCATCCACCTGCGCGGGCTCACCAACGACGTTTACTTCCAGATCGGCCTCGTCACGCTGCTGGGCCTCGCCGCCAAGAACGCGATCCTGATCGTCGAGTTCGCCGTGCTCCGCAAGCACGAGGGGATGTCCGCGTCGGCGGCCGCGGTCGAAGCGGCGCGCCTGCGCTTCCGCCCGATCCTCATGACCTCGCTCGCCTTCATCTTCGGCGTGCTGCCGCTCGCGATTTCCACCGGCGCGGGCGCCGGCGCACGCCACTCGAC
>CAZIZD010000599.1:0-1520 GCA_964543615.1 uncultured Alcaligenaceae bacterium
GCCCTCCAATCCCGACTTCCCGAACGTCGTCGCGTCGTCGGAGTTCACGAGCTACCTGCTTTTCCCCGGCATGACGCCGACGTTCAGCTTCGGCGACCTCACGCTCGGGACTCCGCTGCTGTAGCGACCGCCCGGGCCTGCCCGCAAAATCGGCAGGGCTGGGTACGAAGGAAGCAGCAACCGTTCGCCTTCGATCGTTGCTGACGATCCCGAGAGGAGTTGCGGCCATCTGACGCTGGGCACACCCCTTGCTCCCTCCGGGGACGATGCGGATTCCCACCTCCTTGCGCGCGATGCTGCTCGCGAGCCTGCTGATCGGCGCGACGCTCGTCGATCCGACGGGAGCCGGCGCGGGATCGTGGTCGCCGCGTTCCGGCACACAGCCGGCGCTCATCACCAACGCGCGCCTCGTTCGGGCATCCGCAGCACGCACCGAGATCAAGCCCATCACGCCGGCTCGCCATCAAGCACGACCGCCGGTCGCGACGGCGAAAACGCCGCCGGGCACCACGCATTCGCTTCTCAGCGAGCGCTCCACGGGACGCCAATCTCCGCCGCGCGACCGAGCGCATTCCACCCGCGCCGCTCTCGCCCGCCTTCGTCCGACCGGAATGCCGGACCGGCGCGCGGGCACTGCCACCCTCGCCGCACTCGCCGGCATTTTCTACGAAGCCCACGCACCGCCCTTCACGCCGACGTCCACCCTTTGAGCTGTCCCCAATTTCGTCTGGGATGCCGCAAGGGTCCCGACACATCAGAGAATTCGAGGAGGAATCATGAATCGGTCGGTCACACATCCCATGATGAAGCCACGGCTTTGGGTCGCGGCAGCCGGAGCCGCTTTCGGCATGCTGCTATTGGCAAAACTCGGTCACGCCGAGGAGGCTGCCGACGCACCGGTGGTGTTCACGGCAGCGCTGGCAGAGCAGATCGCCAACAACAAGATCGCCCTCGACACCGTGTGGGTGATGATTGCCGGCATGTTGGTTTTCTTCATGAACCTCGGCTTCGCGATGGTCGAGTCCGGCCTCGCGCGCGCCAAGAACTGCGTCAACATCCTCGCCAAGAACTTCGTGGTCTTCGCCTGCTCGTCCCTCGCCTTCTGGTTCATCGGGTGGGGCCTGATGTTCGGCGACGGGAGCAGCCTCATCGGAACCCAGGGTCTCCTCTTCGTGGGCGGCCTCGACAACAGTCCGGCGATGGGCGACGCCTACCAGGGTGTGTACTCGTCGATCGCGTGGGCGGGCGTGCCGATCTGGGCGAAATTCTTCTTCCAGCTCGTGTTCGCCGGCACCGCGGCGACGATCGTCTCGGGCGCGGTCGCCGAGCGCATCAAATTCATGTCGTTCATCGTCTTCAGCTTCGTGATCGTCGGCATCATCTATCCGATCACGGGACACTGGATCTGGGGCGGCGGCTGGCTGCAGAAGGCCGGCATGTGGGATTTCGCCGGGTCGACGGTCGTGCACTCGGTTGGGGGCTGGGCGGCGCTCGCGGGCGTCATAATGCTGGGACCCCGG
>CAZIZD010000600.1:0-1516 GCA_964543615.1 uncultured Alcaligenaceae bacterium
GCTGCATCGAAACGTCGTAGCGCGTCGTGAACACGAGCGGCGGGCCGAGCTTGCTGGGGAACTCGTAGCCCACCGTCGCGGTGAACGACATCGTCTTCGCGGCGGCCAACTTCTCGCTCATCGCCTTGATGATCGCCATCGCCTTCGGATCGACTACCGGCTTGTACGGCGAGCCCTTCTTCGACACGGCCTTCGCGGGCGCCTTGGGCGCTGCGGCGGCCTTGGCGGCCGGCGCGGCCTGTTGCGCGTGCGCGCCGCCGACGCACAGTGCGGCGGCGAGCACGACAAGAGTGCGTGCGATCACGGAATCATCCCGCAGGTGAACATCTTGTTGGCGATCGGACCCGCCACCTTGTTGAGGAAGTACTGCTGCATCTGCGGATCGGTGCGCAGCAGGTTCACGAACTTCTGCTCCTCGGGCGAGTGCGGCTGGCCCTTGGCCTGCCACAGTTGCTCGCAGGACGAGGACTGGTACTTCGCGATGGTCTTCTCGGCTATCCGGTCGAGGACCGGGTACTGCGCGAGGGCGTAACCCGCATAGGCAGCGGCCGCGACCGCGGTGGCGACGATGAGACGCTTGGACATGGTTTCTCCTTGTGGATGGGGGGCGAGATGGTGCGGCGGACACTCTACGCGCGGCGCGAGGCGCAGCCGCACGATGATGCAATTTCGTCGAGCTCCAGGATGACGTACCTTGGGGGCAACGCACGCCAACGCGGCACGCTAGCACGCGCCGCGTCCCGTTCGTACTGGGCTTTGGTCCAGGGGTTTCAGCCACGGCCTTTGGGCCCGAGCCCCAGGCGTTCTGCGAACTGGACGAGCGCCGCCACGCTGCGCACGTCGAGCTTGCGCATGAGGTTGGCCCGGTGGAACTTCACCGTCTTTTCGGACGTTCCGAGGTCGAAGGCGATCTGCTTGTTGAGCTTGCCAGCGACGATCCCTTCGAGGACGCTCCGCTCGCGCGGTGTGAGGAGCTCGAGCTGCACGCGGTCGCGCCGCCCGCCCGCCTCTGCGTCGAACAGCGACTGCGAGCGCACGAGGGCCTGCGAGACTGCGTCGAGCAGCACGTCGTCGTCCACGGGCTTGGTCAGGAAGTCGACCGCGCCGCGCTTCATCGCGCGCACGCCGGCCGCGAGGTCGCCGTGCCCCGTCAGGAACACGATCGACATGAGCCGGCCTTCCGCCGCCAGGAGCTCCTGCAGCGTGAGTCCGTCCATGCCCGGCATCGCGAGGTCGAGCACTACACACGCGGGCACGGCGCGGTCGAAGCCATCGAGGAACGCGCGCGCCGACGCGAAGGGCACGGCGTCGACGCCGGACGAGAGAAGCAGGCGCGCGATCGCCGTGCGCACCTCGTCGTCGTCGTCAACTACGTATACGGTCGGCGACGGCATGCGTCGTCTCCCTGGCAGCCGTGGCGCGCGCGGGAAGCTCGAGGTGCAGCGTCGCGCCGCCGTTCGCATTGTTGGTCGCGCGGATGCGCCCGCGGTGCGCATCCACGATCGAGCGGCAGATC